>JAFIEN010000259.1 GCA_020832515.1 Rubellimicrobium sp.
TCTATGACCTGCCGCTGAACGAGGTGGTGTTCGATTTCTACGACCGGCTGAAATCGGTGACCAAGGGCTATGCCAGTTTCGACTATCAGATGACCGGCTATCTCGAGGATCGTCTGGTCAAGATGCAGATCCTTGTGAATGACGAACCCGTCGATGCGCTGTCGATGATGGTCCACCGCGACCGGGCCGAGATGCGGGGCCGGGCGATGGTCGAGAAGCTCAAGGACCTGATCCCGCGGCACATGTTCAAGATCCCGATCCAGGCGGCCATCGGCGGCAAGGTCATCGCGCGGGAAACGCTGTCGGCGCTGCGCAAGGATGTGACGGCCAAATGCTATGGCGGCGACGCGACGCGGAAACGCAAGTTGCTCGACAAGCAGAAGGCCGGCAAGAAGAAGATGCGCCAGTTCGGCAAGGTCGAGATCCCGCAGGAAGCCTTCATCTCGGCCCTGAAGATGGACGGGTAGGGCGGGGTTAACCCCGCCATTCGACCGGCCGGGGGCGGGGTGAACCCCGCCCTACTGGGCGCGGTCCCAGCGACGCAGTAGCCAGTACCATTGTTCGGGACGCTCGCGCACCCTTGCCTCGAGGCTGTCATTGGCCGCCTGTGTCATCGTCACCGGGTCGCCGGGTGGGATCGGGGCCTCGAATTCGACGTCGAAGGTGGATCCGTCACCCGTCCGCGTGCCATAGGCCGGCACCATCGGCACATCGTAGCGCAGTGCCAGCCGGGCCGCGGCAAGCGAGGTCTGGGCCGGAAGGCCCAGAAACGACAAGGGTTCGCCATCGGCATATTTCTCGTCCAGCAGAATCGCCACGAAGCCGCCGGCGCGCAGATGCCGGACAAGATCGGCCGTGCCCCGCGCACCGGTGGGGATGATCGGCTCGCCCCCCGCCTTGATCCCGGTCAGCAGGCGGCGCTGGTAGTGCCGGTTCTTTTGCGGCCGGTAGACGGCTCCCGTTTCCATCCCGCGGGTCTTGAGGACGGCGCGCACCGCATCCCATTGTCCGAAATGGCCCGAGACGATGATCGCCCCCCGGCCCGCAGCCCGCGCATCGTCCAGCGCGGCAAGCCCGGGGCCCGAGATGAAGAACCGTTCGGGTCGGGCCTGAAATTCGGGCGCATGGTAGATCTCGAACAGGGTGCGGCCCATGTTCCGGCCGATATCGCGGATCAGCGCCAGTCGGTTTGCCCGCGCCATCCCGGGCCAGACGCGCCGGATCTCGCGGTCGCAGCGACGCCGTGCGGGCGGAAAATACCTCAGCACGATCCCGATCGCCGTCCCCAGTGCCCGCGAGCGATTGTCAAAGCGCCGCCATCGGTTTGCCGTCAAGGCAGACCAGAGTGGCACATACCTCAGATGCTGCCAGGCCGACCGGATCGGACGCGAAATCATGCGCCGGTATGCAATGTCCACCGGCCCTCGCCAAGGGACATTCGGCAGGGCTGACACTCTCGTGAATCTGCTCTGCCAAGGCGAAGTGCGGGTCCTTGCGGACCCGCAAAAAGACCCTGACGGGCCGAATGGATGTGATCAGTTGACCGGCTTCGCCTCGACGAGGTCCACGTCCTTCGCCGGCGCGCGCGCGATCTCGACCCGCCGCGGCTTCAGCGCCTCGGGCACTTCGCGCTTGAGGTCGATATGCAGCATCCCGTCCGCATGAAGCGCGCCCGTCACACGGACGTGGTCCGCCAGATGGAACCGCCGCTCGAAGGCGCGGGTGGCGATACCGCGGTGCAGGAAGGTGCGCCCGTTGTCTTCCTCGGCCTTGCGGGCCGCGACGATCAGCGCATTCTCGCGCAACTCGACGCTCAGTTCGCTCTCGGCAAAGCCTGCGACGGCGACGGTGATCCGCCAGGCGTCATCGCCCCGTTTCTCGATATTGTAGGGGGGATAGTTGGACTGGCCGACATCGTTGGACAGCACACGGTCCATCAGGTCGGCGATCTGGTCAAAGCCCACCGTGGCACGATACAGGGGGGCAAGGTCAAAGCTGCGCATGGGTCATCCTCCATAGAGCGACAACATCGGGTCTGGCCTTCCGCTACGGGACAGGCCGGTTCATGCGCCCCGGGGTCCAGGCTTGGCCCCCCGCGGCACTCCACTGATCTGGGAAATCCCGGCCGGGCTTTCAAGGCCCCCTCAGGGCCGGACGAACTTGGCCCCCGTATCCGCCCGCTCACCGCCCGAGATCACACGGACATTGCCGGGCGGCCGGGTCTGGAAGCTAGCCGTACCCAGTGCATCCCGCAGCACGGCCAGAGGGGCATCGGCCAGTGTCGCGATCGCCACCGGCAGGCCGTCCAGCTCGCCCTTCGCGGCGATCACGGCCACGATCCGCACCGCGCCGCCGGCGGTGACAAAGACAGGCGCCCCCGAAGAGCCGAAATCGACGTCGCAGCTCATCACGACCATCCCCTGTTCTTGCCCCAGCACGGCGCAGACCTCTTGAAGGGCGGGGGCCTCGGCGCGGTCATGGGCATAGGAGACGATCCCCACCTCGCGGTTGAGGTCACGCGCCCCCGCGATCTCGAACGGGCGGACCTGGGTCGACCTGATCGGTTGCGCCAGCTGCAGCAGTGCGACATCATGCGGCCCGCCGATGCCGTCGCTTCGCCCGCCGGGCAGGTGAACGTAGTCCGGATGTGGCACCGCGCGCAGGATCCGGCGGTCATAGACGGCCCGCCCGTTGCGCAATCCGGCCAGAAACGTCATGTCGTCCGCGGCAAGGCGCGTGCCGGTATCGCGGTCGAACAGGCAATGCGCCGCGGTCAGCACGAGATCGGCATCGATCAGCGCGCCCGTGCAGAAACCGCGCCCGCCGATGTCGATCCGCCCCACCGCCTCCCAGCCCGAGGCATCGACCCCGGTCCGAAGCGTTGTCAGCCCGCTGTCAGACAGACCGAAATCGCCCTGCTGCGCCTGCAGCCCGACCGGCATCACGCCGAAAAGAGCAGCCGCCGCCAAACGCATGATCCCGCGAAGACCTGTCGCCATCTGCCCTGCCGTTCGATGCCCAGCACCGGTCTACCCGCCGGTTGCGGCAAGATTACGGCAACTGCCCCGTTCCGGAAACCGCCATTTCGCGGCCCTCCAGCGCGCGCGGCACCGGCCCGCCCGTCGCCCAGTCCAGAAGGGCGACGGTATGCACCACCGGAACCTCGGTTCCTGCGCCGATCTGCATCATGCAGCCCAGATTGCCCGCGGCGATGACCTGCGGCGCGACCTCCTCGATCGTCGAGACCTTGCGCGCACGCAGCTTGCCCGAGATCTCGGGCTGGAGCAGGTTGTAGGTCCCGGCCGAACCGCAGCACAGATGGCTGTCGCGCGGTTCGACCACCTCGAAACCCGCGCCGCGCAAAAGGGCCTTGGGCGGGGCGGTGATCTTTTGCCCGTGCTGCAGCGAACAGGCCGCATGATAGGCCACGCGCAGGCCCGGGGGCGGGCCCGGGGGCGAGCCATGCCGCCTGTCCCCGGGGATGTGCGGCTTCGGCTCGGGCAGGCCCAGTCGCGCGATCACCTCAGTCACATCGGCGGCCAGAGCGGCGACGCGGGCGGCCTGATCCGCACGGGGTGTGGCGCGGAACATGTGCCCGTAATCCTTGACGGTGGTGCCGCAGCCGCTTGTGTTGATGACGATGGCATCAAGGCCGCCGCCATCGGCTTCGGTCAGAAATGCCGCGATATTGCGCGCGGCAAGGGCATGGGCCTCGGCCGTCCGCCCCATGTGATGCGTCAGCGCCCCGCAACACCCCTGCCCCGGGACGATCACCACCTCGGCCCCAAGCCGGGTCAGCAAGCGGATCGTGACATCGTTGATCTCGGTATCCAGCGCCCGCTGCGCGCAGCCCGTCATCAGCGCGACCCGCATCCGGCGATCGCCCTCTGCGGCAAAGACCTGCGGTGCGTCGTTGCGGCTGACGGGGGGGATGCGCCGGGGGGCCATCTCGACCATCGCGCGAAGGCGGTCATCGGGCAGGAACCGCCCAAGCGGCCGGGCAAGCCGCGCGGCCAGAAGCGCCAGCCGGAACCGCATCGGATAGGGCAGGATCTTCGCCAGCATCCAGCGAAGCGCACGCTCGTCCCAGGGCCGGGTGTAACGCTCTTCGATATAGGCCCGCGCATGATCGACCAGATGCATGTAATGCACCCCGGACGGGCAGGTCGTCATGCAGGCCAGACACGAGAGGCAGCGGTCGATATGGGTCACCGTCTTCGCATCCGGCACCCGGTCGTTTTCAAGCATGTCCTTGATCAGGTAGATCCGGCCGCGCGGGCTGTCGGCCTCGTCGCCCAGCACCTGATAGGTGGGGCAGGTCGCGGTGCAGAAGCCGCAATGGACACAGGCCCGCAGGATCTCGTTCGCACGCGCGGTGCCGGGATCGGTCAGTTGGGCAGGGGTGAAGTTCGTCTGCATCTGGAACCTTGAAGGTCAGCGCGCCGGCATCAGTCATGCACGCCGAAACGCAGGAAAAAGGCAAAAAGGGCAAGGACGGGCGCAAAGGCCACCAGCAGGCCGTAGCTGCCGAAGACACGCATCGCGGAAAAGACAAGCCGGACCGACCGTACCATTGCGGCAAGCCCTGCCGCCAGCCCGATGAAGACCATTTCCGGCTGGCCCAGATGAAGGCCAAGCCGCTCCGGCAGGATCTCCTGCCCCCCGAACCAGCCGATCGCGCCGGCCAGCAGCCCGAGGAGCACAAGACTGCGCGCCAGCCAGCCGGGCGGCAGCAGCGCCATCAGCAGATAGGGCCCGAAGACCGCCAGAAGGACATAGCCAAGCAACCCGCCCATCAGCCCGCCCCCGCAAGGATGCCGCGCGGGTCGAACTTCGCCCGCAGGCCGGCCGTCAGCGCCGCGACCGCAGGGGCCCGGGGCTCTTCCATGCCAAGGGCGGCAATCGTGGACAGGGCGGCCCGGACAAGGGTGGCATGGCCGGTATAGGGGCGAAGCACGGCGCGCAGGTCGGTGCCTTCGGCGCACAGCGCCCAGACAAGGCCACCGCCCCAGTCCATCAGCCAGCAGGCGCCGTCGGGCAACCGGGCAACAAGACCGGCGGCATCCCCCGGCACGACCGAAAGCCGCCAGACATCGCCCTCGCGCCCGGCAAAGGCCGCCACCCCGCCCAGATCGGCCCAGACCCGGGACGAGGCCGCAGCCTCGATCCGCTCGATATCGGACGGTGCGGGGTCTCCGCGCAGAATGGCCTCGATCAACCCCGTCCGATAGGCGACCGAGGCGGCAAAGCCCTCGATCCGCAGGAAGGTCCGCCCCCCGTCGCGCGGATCATGCGCCGCCCCGGTGACCTCGAAAGGCGAGGCCAGCGCGCGTGCCATGGCGCTCACCGCAGCCGCCGGAGACAGACCGCGCCGACAGAGAGTCACCTCGGTCTCGGGCCTCGGCATCACGCGCAGGCTGACCTCGGTCAGAACGCCCAACCGTCCCTGGCTGCCAGCCATCAGCCGCGCAAGGTCATAGCCCGTGACATTCTTCATCACCCGCCCGCCGTTGCGAATGACCCGACCCTCGCCATCGACAAGACGCATGCCCAGCAGATGATCCCGTGCCGCCCCAAGCCTTACCCGCGCCGGGCCGGAGGCATTCGCCGCCACCACTCCACCGATGGTCGATACGCCGTCACGGCCCAGAAGCCCTCGCAAGTCCGGCGGCTCGAACGGCAGCCGCTGGCCCTCGGCCGCAAGGACGGCCGTCACCTCGTCAAGGGGCGTCCCCGCCCTCGCGACCAGCGTCATCGCACCGGGCTCATGCAGAACGACCCCGCCGAGACCGGCCGTCAGAAGCGCCTCTGCCCCGTCCCGCGCCGGCGATGCCCGGGTGCCGCCGCCCCGAACATGCAACGGGGCGCTGGCCGATCGCAGGGCCTCGGCCAGCTCCGCTTCGTCGGCCGGTCTCAGCATGTCGGCCTGCGGTGGCGCATGCGACGGGACGCAGATGTGGGGGGCTCTGCCCCCCCCCCCCAGGCCCGGGGTCCCCCCCCGCTATTTAGAAAAAAAA
>JAFIEN010000260.1 GCA_020832515.1 Rubellimicrobium sp.
GGGGGGGGGGGGGGGGGGGGGGGGGGGGGGGGGGGGGGGGGGGGGGGGGGCCCCGACGGGGGTGAAGGGATCTTCGGCCTGGCTCTGGGCGCGGTCGGGCGGAGCGGTCCGGGCGCTATGCAGTTCGGCCGCAAGTGCGCCCTGCAGGGCGGCGATGGCCCGGGCGAGCGTGTCGGGATCGGTCTGCAGCCCTTGCAGCGCGGGGGAATCCGCCGGGGCGGGCCGGGGGAAGGGCAGGACGGTGCCTGTGTCTCCGGTTCTGGGGCGGGGCATGGGCGCGCGGTTCAGCCGGTCTGCATGTCGGGGGTCTGGATGGCCGGATCCGCCGGCCGGGGGGCGAGTTCATGGTCAAGCTCGAGCGTATGGCGCACCCGGTCATAGCGGGCGACCCAGCGGGCGGGGGCACGCCAGCGCGCGCGGAACAGATCGGCCTGCCAGAGGGGCGCGCCCGGCGCGCGGGGATCGTCGGGATCCAGAAGCGAAGGCAGCGAGGAGACATGCCAGCGTTCGCGCGCGGCGCTCAGGTCGGGTTTTGCGGCGCGGCGGATCAGCCATGCGGGCACCGCCTGCGCCTCGGACCGCAGGGCCAGGCGCTTGGTCGCGGTGAAATCGACGGCCGGGGCCTGGCCCCAGACCTCGCCGATGACGGCCGCAAGGGCGCGGCAGGACAGGCCCTGTTCCATCGCCCAAAGCACATCGACGGGTTTGGACACCTCGAGATAGAGGATGTCCTGCACGGGGCCGAGGCCGGGAAGATAGGGTCGCCCCGCCTCGCGCCGCGAGAGGCGGTCCTGGATCCAGAGGACGGGCCCCTTCGCGGGATCGACATGGGCCAGCGCAAAGCCGGTGGCAGCAGCATCGGTGGCGCGGGGCGAGAAGATCTCGGACAGGGTGGCCTGCCGGGGGGCGGCATCCGTTCCGGGGCCCGTAGGCCTGGAGGCGGCGGTGATGCGGGGGTCGGGCACGGGGCAGCCTCGGCTGGTTTGTTCTCTTTTTGTTCTAATACGAGTCGCAGCGAAGGTCAAACCTCGGATGCGGATTTCCATCCGGCGTCCTGCCTTGCGCAAAGCATGAGGATTGGCATTCAATCCATTGCTTCAAAAAGGGTTTATCCAGTCAGATTTTCCGTCACCGCCGACAGGGCCAGCGCGCCTGCGCCGCGCGCCCAGACCAGATCGCCCCAGGCGTGGCTTTCGACGCGGACGGGCGGGCGCGAGTCGGGCAGGCCCAGTGCCTGCATCTCGGCCAGCACCTCGCCCGCGGCAAGATAGTCGAAGCGCATCCGTTCGCCCGACAGGATGATCAGCGCGGGATCAAACAGCTGCACCACATTCGACAGGCCCAGCGCGAGATAGCGCCCGGCGCGGGAAAAGATCGCCCGCGCGGCCGGATCGCCCGCACGGGCGCGGGCGAACAGCGCCTCGAGCGTGGCCTGCCGGCCCCCGCCCGGGGGCAGGTCCAGCGCTGTCGCCGCCTCGCGCGCCAGTGCGTAATCGGCAAGATAGGCCTCGAGGCAGCCGCGCCGCCCGCAGCGGCAAAGCGCGCCGTCATGGCCCACCTTGGTATGGCCCAGTTCCAGCCCCATGCCGCGCGCGCCCCGGAACAGGCGATTGTTCAGCACCATCCCCATGCCGACGCCATGTTCGATCGTGACCACCGCGAAATCCGACATGGCGCGACCTGCGCCGAACCACAGTTCGGCCAGCGTCAGCATGTTGGAATCGTTGTCGACATGGACGGGCAGGCGCAGCCGCTCCTCAAGCACATGTTTCAGCGCCACGTCGCGTTCCGACAGGAGGGGGGACCAGGGCACCCGGCCGGTCGCGTGGTCGACAAGGCCCGGCAGGCCGATCCCGATGGCCGAAACGGGCCGCGCGCCACCTGGGGCGGCGGTGTAAAGCCGGGCCAGCAGGGCGTGCAGTTCGGCAAGGATCGCCTCCAGCGGCTTGCGCCCGGGCGCGATCGGCAAGCTCGCCTCGGCCAGAAGGTTGCCCGCGAAATCGGTCAGGACGGCGGAATGGTGTTCGTCCGACAGCTTGATGCCGATGACGCGATGCGCCTCGGCCACCACTTCAAGCGCGACACGCGGCCGGCCCCGGCCCGGATCGCGGGGCTGCGGGGCCGCCACCTCGCGCAACAGGCCCATGACGATCAGGTCGGCGGTCAGCGCGGTGACCGAACCTGCGCTGATGCCAAGCGTCTGTGCGATCCCGGCCCGGGCCGCGCGCCCCTCGGCCCGGACATGGTCGAGAACCTGCTGACGCAGCGGGACAGAGGCCGCGCGGACCGCCGGAAGCAGTGGACCACAGCCGCCAGGAACCTGGGTAATATCTTCGGTCGGTGAAGTATTCACGAGGGTTCGATCCGGATTGAGCCCGGCAAACCGGGGAGTTGTCGGAAAAACTGACAGGCGCGCCCCTGCTCCGTCAAATTTTATTTTGACAGGTGAAGTAAATTGACCGAGTCTGTTGCAGAGGCGGGGGGAGAGTCGTCCGAGTGGATCCGGCGGCAGCTTCCCCTTTTGCGGCCCCGGAGATGATCTGGGCCAAGGGGGGACGATGTATATCGGGCTGGATCTGGGGACGTCGGGCCTCAAGGGGATCGTGATCGACGACAGCCAGCGCGTGCTGGCCGAGGCTGTGGCCCCGCTCGAGGTGACGCGGCCCCATGATGGCTGGTCGGAACAGGATCCCGCAAGCTGGATCGCGGCAGCCGAGGCGGTGATGGCCGAGCTTGCGGGCAAGGTCGGGATGGGCGTGGTGCGCGGCATCGGGCTGTCGGGCCAGATGCACGGGGCGACGCTTCTGGATGCGGGCCACAAGGTGCTGCGGCCCTGCATCCTGTGGAACGACACGCGTTCGGCGGTCGAGGCGGCCGCACTCGACGGCGATCCGGCCTTTCGCGCCAAGACCGGCAACATCGTCTTTCCCGGCTTCACCGCGCCGAAACTGGCCTGGGTCCGCGCGCATGAGCCGGAGGTGTTCGACAAGGTCGCCCTCGTGCTTCTGCCCAAGGATTACCTGCGGCTGTGGCTGACGGGCGAGGCGGTGGCCGAGATGTCGGACGCGGCCGGCACAAGTTGGCTCGATACGGGCAAGCGAGACTGGGATGACGCGCTGCTGGCGGCGACGGGACTTTCGCGCGCCAACATGCCCCGGCTGGTGGAAGGGTCCGAGGTGTCGGGCACCGTGCGGGGCGAGTTGGCATCGCGCTGGGGATTGGCCCCGGGCGTGGTGGTCGCAGGCGGCGGCGGCGACAATGCGGCCAGCGCGGTGGGCGTGGGGGTGGTCAAGGCGGGCGAGGCTTTCGTCAGCATCGGTACTTCGGGCGTGCTCTTCGCGGCCTCCGGCGCCTATCAGCCGGATGCGGCGAGTGCGGTCCATACCTTCTGCCATGCGCTGCCCGGCACTTGGCACCAGATGGGGGTGATCCTGTCGGCTGCGGATTCGCTGACCTGGCTGTCGGGGGTTCTGGGGGCGTCAGCCTCGGAGCTGACCGGGGGGCTGGGGCCCTTGCGCGCGCCGGGACGGACGCTGTTCCTTCCCTATCTGGGCGGCGAGCGGACGCCACATAACGATGCGGCGGTCAGGGGCCAGTTCCTGCATCTGGATCATGGGACGGACCGCGCAGCCCTTACCCGGGCGGTGCTGGAGGGCGTGACCCATGCCTTCCGAGACAGTTTCGACGCGCTGACGGGCACCGGCACAAGGATCGAACGGCTGATCGGGGTCGGCGGCGGCACGCGCTCGGACTATTGGGTGCAGGCCATCGCCACATCGCTGGGCCTGCCCGTCGAACTGCCCGTGGCGGGCGATTTCGGCGGGGCCTATGGCGCGGCCCGGCTGGGGCTGATGGCGGCCACCGGGGCGGGGGCGGAACTTGCGACCGCGCCCCGGATCGCCCGTGTCATCGAACCCGATGCAACACTGGCCACGGCCTTTGCCGAGGCGCATGCGCGGTACAAGCAAGGTTATCAGGCCCTCAAGGGGCTGCACTGAAAGGCAAGACCATGACCGATTTCTTCAAGGGTATCCCCGCCATCCGCTACGAGGGGCCCGACAGCGACAACGACTTCGCCTTCCGCCACTACAACCCCGACGAGGTCATCGCGGGCAAGCGGATGGAGGATCACCTGCGCTTTGCCGTGGCCTATTGGCACAGCTTCGCTTGGCCCGGTGGCGATCCGTTCGGCGGGCAGACCTTCCTGCGGCCCTGGTTCGGCGAAACGATGGAACATGCGAAGATCAAGGCCGATGCCGCCTTCGAGATGTTCAAGATCCTCGGCGCGCCCTTCTTCTGCTTCCACGACGCCGATGTGCGGCCCGAGGGAAAGGATTTCGCCGAGAACACCGCACGGCTGGAAGAGATCACCGATTATTTCGCGGACAAGATGGAGGAGACGGGGGTCAAGCTGCTCTGGGGCACGGCGAACCTCTTTTCGCACCGCCGCTTCATGGCCGGTGCCGCGACCAACCCCGACCCGGATGTCTTTGCCTTCTCGGCCGCGACGATCAAGACCTGCATGGACGCCACGCACCGCCTTGGCGGGCAGAACTATGTGCTTTGGGGCGGGCGCGAAGGGTATGAGACGCTGCTGAACACCGATCTGGGGCGCGAGCGGGCGCAGGCGGGGCGGATGCTGCAGATGGTCGTCGATTACAAGCACAAGATCGGATTCAAGGGCACGATCCTGATCGAGCCCAAGCCGCAGGAGCCGACCAAGCACCAGTATGATTACGACGTGGCGACGGTTTACGGCTTCCTCAAGGATTTCGGGCTGGAAGGCGAGGTGAAGGTCAATATCGAACAGGGTCACGCGATCCTGGCCGGGCATTCCTTCGAGCATGAGCTGGCGCTGGCGGCGAGCCTGGGCATCCTCGGTTCGATCGACATGAACCGCAACGATTACCAGTCGGGCTGGGATACCGACCAGTTCCCCAACAACGTGCCCGAGATGACGCTGGCCTATTACGAGATCCTGAAGGCGGGCGGCCTTGCCACCGGCGGCACGAATTTCGACGCCAAGATCCGGCGCCAGTCGCTGGATCCCGAGGATCTGATCCTGGCCCATGTCGGCGGGATGGATGCCTGTGCTGCGGGTCTGAAGGCCGCGGCGCGGATGCTGGAGGATGGCAAGCTCGAGGCGGCGCGGGCCGAGCGCTATGCGGGTTGGGAGACGGAGGCGGGCCGCGCGCTTCTGTCCGGCGATCTGGAAAGCATCGAGGCGCGGGTCCGGGCCGAGGGGATCAACCCCGAGCCGCGCTCGGGGCGGCAGGAGCGGCTGGAGAACCTGGTGAACCGCTACCTCTGAGGGCGGGGCCGAATTTTGGCAAATTAGGCGCGCCGGAATTTTGGAAATTCCGGCCTGCCGGCCGCGGGTCACTCGGTCGGGCGCATCGTGCCGAAGCGGCCACCCTGAAAGGCCAGCGGCGCCCCGTCGCGGCGGGCGGCCTCGTGCACACGGGCCACGACGATCATGTGGTCGCCCCCGTCATGGCGGGCGACCGTCTCGCAGGTGAAGCGGGCGAGCGTATCCTGCAGGATGGGCGTTCCGTGCGGGTCTTCGGTCCAGTCCAGCCCTTGAAACGCCTCGCCCGAGCGGCTGAAGGCGTCCGAAATCGAGCGCTGTTCCAGCCCGAGCACATGGATCGCAAAGTGATCGGCCCCGGCGAAGGCATCGAACCGGGCCGAGGCGCGCGCGGGGGCCCAAAGCACCAGCGGCGGATCGAGCGAGACCGAGGCGAAGCTGTTGGCCGTGATCCCGAGCGGACCAAGCGGACCTTGCGTCGTCACGACGGTCACGCCGGTCGCGAAGGCGCCCAGCGCCGTGCGGAAGCGCCGCGGATCACCGGAGGGATCGAAGCTTGTCATCGGCAGGCCTGAACCGTCCATCATGCTGCCCTCCGGAAGGCGGCTGTCTTGAAAGGGTCGGGCATGGCGATCACGGTTCTTCTCAATCCTTGGGGCGTCGGTCGGATGGCATGGCGGCATCTGCCCGATGCGCTCGGGCTGTC
>JAFIEN010000261.1 GCA_020832515.1 Rubellimicrobium sp.
CGCCCGCCCCCGTCGCGTCGACCGGCACCACCCGGGCGACCGGCACCACCGCCTGTTCATCGCCGCGCTGGATCACCACGTCATTGCCCGAGCGCGTGCAGACCACCAGGCCACAGTCCCGCGCCGCCTGCTCGAGGGCGCCCGACAGGTCGCACTCGTAAAGCGCCTCCCATTCGTGTTCGTTGCCGATCACGTAGTCGAGTTCCTTCACGAGCCGCCGGAAATCCTCGCGGTGGCGGGTCACGCAAAACGGGTCCGACAGCGCGATCCCCGCTTTGCCGCCGCCCGCGCGGCATAGCTCGGCCGCCCGCTCGAAGGCCGCCTTTCCCTTGGGCTTGTCGTAGAGATAGCCCTCGAGGAACAGGATCTGTGTCTGGCCCACGACCGCGTCGGATACGTCGTCTGGCCCAAGCTCCGAGGAAATCCCGAGATAGGTGTTCATCGACCGCTCGCCATCCGGCGAGACGAAGATCATCGAGCGCGAGGTCGGCAACTCTCCCCCCGGCACCGGAGGGTTGACGAAATCCGTCCCGTCCCCGGCCATCGCCTGTGCATAGAACCGCCCCAGCCCGTCGTCATGCACCCGACCGACGAAGGCCGTCCGCAGCCCGAGATTACCCAGCCCCGCCAGAGTATTGGCGACCGAGCCTCCCGGCGCCTGCACGCGTTCCTTCATCGCGGCGTAAAGCAGTTCGCCCCGGTCGCGTTCGACCAGTTGCATGATCCCCTTCTCGATCCCCATGAGTTCGAGAAAGCTGTCGTCCGAGCGGGTGATCACATCGACAATGGCATTGCCGATGCCCACGACATCATAGGTTTTCATTCGGTCTTGTCCTCATGGGCGCAAAGGTCACGGATCAGGCAGGCGGCGCATTTCGGCTTGCGCGCCACGCAGGTATAGCGGCCGTGCAGGATCAGCCAGTGATGGGCATGGCGCTGGTATTCGGCCGGCACATGGTCCTCGATCGCGCGTTCGACGGCATCGACGTCGCGGCCGGGGCAGATCCCCGTGCGGTTGCCCACGCGGAAGATATGGGTATCCACCGCCTGCGCCGGATGGCCCCACCACATGTTCAGGACGACATTGGCCGTCTTGCGCCCCACCCCCGGCAGGGATTGCAGGGCCGCGCGGGACGAGGGCACCTCGCCGCCGTAGTCCTCGACGAGGATCCGGCTGAGCTTCATCACGTTCTTCGCCTTGTTGCGATAAAGGCCGATGGTCCTGATATGCTCGATCAACCGTTCCTCGCCCAACTCGAGCATCTTTTGCGGCGTGTCGGCGACCTCGAACAGGGCGCGCGTCGCGCGGTTCACACCCACATCCGTCGCCTGAGCAGATAGCGCCACTGCCACCAGCAGCGTATAGGCGTTCACATGCTCGAGCTCGCCCTTGGGTTCGGGCTCGGCCGCCTGGAAGCGGACAAAGACCTCGCGGATCGTGTGATAGGGAAGCTGATGCGCCATGCCGCCCGGTATGCCCGCGGGGCAGGGGCAGGACAAGCGGCAGAATGCGCAAAATCCGGGTCGCGGGGGGCGCCGCGCGGCCGTAGAGAGGGCGCATGGAACAGAGCTATCATTACAACGTCATCCGCCGCGCCATCGACATCATCGACGAGGCAAATGAGACCTTGCCGCTCGAGGAACTGGCCGCCCGCGTGGGGCTGTCCTCGGCGCATTTCCAGCGGGTGTTCTCGGCCTGGGCGGGGGTCTCGCCCAAGCGCTACCAGCAATACCTGACGCTCGACCGGGCGCGGGTGCTTCTGCGCGAGCGGTTCACCACGCTGGACGTGGCAGATGCCGTGGGCCTGTCGGGGGCCGGACGGCTGCACGACCTGTTCGTGACCTGGGAAGCGATGAGCCCCGGCGATTTCGCCAGTGGCGCCGCGGGGCTGACCATCCGCCACGGCACATTCGACAGCCCCTTCGGCCCGGTCCTTGTCATGGGCACCGACCGTGGCATCTGCGGCATGGCCTTCACCGCCGAGACGGGAGAGGCGGCCGCCATGGCCGACCTGACCGCCCGCTGGCCCGGCGCGCAGGTGCAGGAAGGGGCCGGGGCGCTGGCCCCGATGGTGGCGGCGACCTTTGGCGGCGGTGGACAAGGGGGCGGTGAGCGGGTGCCGCTTGTGATGATCGGCGCGCCGTTCCAGATCAAGGTCTGGGAGGCGCTGCTGGCGATCCCTTCGGGCCATGTCACCACCTATGGCGAGATCGCCGCCGCCATCGGCGCGCCGCGCGCCGTGCGGGCAGTGGGGACGGCGGTGGGGCGCAATCCGGTCAGCTGGCTGATCCCCTGCCACCGGGCATTGCGCAAATCCGGTGGCCTGGGCGGCTATCACTGGGGTTTGCCTGTCAAGCGCGCGATGCTGGCCTGGGAATCGGCCCGAGCCGAGACGTGATCCGGCCCGGCGTCATCTGCGAAAGAGTCCAATTCCGGCCTGCCCGCTGGCATCGCTATTGCATAACATCACCTTTTTTGCGCTAGACTGGCACCAGATTGCGGTTTTCCGCCCAACTGATGGACCACCGAGATGACCCATTTCAGATTGCCACTCATTCTTGCGACCGTTTCGATCTTCGGCCTTGCGGCCTGCCAGCCTCCGCTGCCCGGACAGGAGAATACCAATACCCAGACCGGCGTGATCGGCGGGGCCCTTCTTGGGGGTGCCATCGGGGCGATATCGGGCAGCGATTCGGACGAACGCCTGCGCAATGCCGCCATCGGTGCCACGATCGGCGGGACATTGGGCGGCATCGGCGGCAACCAGCTTGACCGGCAGGAGGCCGAACTGCGCCAGCAGCTTGGCCGCAATGTCGGGATCGTCAATGACGGCACCAACCTGACAGTGACGATGCCGCAGGACATCCTGTTCGCGGTGGACAGCGCCGTCGTGAACCCGGGCAGCCAGGCCGATCTGCGGACGTTGTCCAACAGCCTGAACGCATATCCCAATTCCAGGGTCGTGGTCGTCGGGCATACCGATTCGACCGGGTCTGCCGCCCACAACCAGGCCCTGTCCGAGCGGCGGGCGAATTCGGTGGCGGCGGTCCTCATTCAGAACGGCGTGTCGCCGTCGCGGATCAGGGCGGTCGGCCGGGGCGAGGATCAGCCGATCGCGACGAACCAGACGCCGGAGGGCCGTGCGCTCAATCGACGGGTAGAGATCATCATCACTCCGATGTGACCGGGTGTTGGTAACGAGTGGGGGCTGCCGGTGAGTCCGGCAGTCCTTTACGGTTTAATGGTTTGACTATGAAGCACGTGGCCCGGATGGCAGTTCGGCTGCAGGATCGACCGGGCGATGCGGCCGCGGGTAAGGTGACTGCAACACGCAGCCTGGCCCCGCATCGAAGACTTCAGATGCAAACAGGCCCGGATCGAGCAACGATCCGGGCCTCTTTGATGTAAGGACAGCACGTCACGCCTGTCAGCCACTGCACCGGTCAACGGATGTGGCCACGGGCGCGAAGCATGACGGGTATGTCACGCTGAGGCTGGATCGCCTCAGTGCAGCTTCGCCTCGACCTCGGATATCGAACGGTCGATCAGTGCATTCGCCTGCGCGGCGGTCATCTGCCGGGCGATCACATCCCGGGCCGCGGCGATCGCGACGGTCACGGCGCGATCCTGAACGCTGCGGATCGCGGCCTGTTCCGCGCTGGCCAACTGCTCCTGGGCGGCCGCGAGGCGGCGGCCGACCGACGCCTGGATGTCCTGGCTGGCCTGCCGGGCGGCGCGCTCTGCCTCGTCCCGGGCCGAGGCGATGATCCGATCGACCTGATCCTGAACATCCTTCTGGCGCCGCTGGTAGCTGGCCAGAAGCGCCTGCGCCTCTTCGCGAAGCTGCCGGGCTTCGGCAAGTTCCGACCGGATCGTCTCGGCGCGCTTGTCCAGCAAGCCGCCCAGCATTTCGGGCACCTTGAACCGCACGAGAATGCCGACGAAGACAAGGAACGCGATCGTCACCACAAGATCGGTGTTGCGCAGCGAGAAGAAGCCGTGATCGCCCGCTGCAAGCGCCGGTCCGGCCGCAAGCATCATGACAAGACCCAAGGTCAGGGAAGTGGTGGCACGCATCGGCTATCCCTTCATCCGTTCCGCGACGGCCGCCTCGACGGTGGCCCTGTCGACCGACGCACCGAACAGGCTGGCGATGTCGGATGCCGCCTCGCGCGCAACTTCCGTCACGCTGGCGAGCGCGCTGTCGCGGATCTCGGCCAGGCGACGTTCACTTTCGGCCGTCCGTTCGGCGATCTGCGCATCGGCGCGGGCGAGTTCCGCGTCAAGCTTGGTCTGAAGCTCGTCCCGCGTCGCGGCGATGATCCGGGCCGCCTCGGCGCGGGCATCGGCGAGCGCCTTGTCATAGGCGGCCTCTGCGGCCAGGGCCTTGTCGCGCAGCATCTCGGCGGCGGCGAGGTCGTTGGTGATGTTTCCCGCCCGCTCGGCCAGGATCCCGCTGATCCGCGGCAGGGCCATCCGGGTCAGGATGAAATAGATCGCCACAAGAGTGACCACGAGCCAGAAGACCTGGTTCGGGATCCATTCGGCGCAGAGTTGCGGCATTCCGATGGCACTGCCATAGGAATCCACGCAGGCGCTTGCCGTGCCCTGTGCTGGTTCGCTTGCCATGACGCCTCTCCGGGTCCTGTTGCCGCTGCCAGTAGAGAAATGGTGCCAGAGCGCCTTGGCGCCCCGGCATCACCGATGATGTCGCGCTGTCCTCAGACCGCGAACATCAGGAGCAGGGCCACGAGGAAGGCGAAGATGCCGAGCGCTTCGGCAAAGGCCAGGCCGATGAACAGCGTCGCCGTCTGGCCGGGCGCGGCCGAGGGGTTGCGCAGCGCGCCGGCGAGGAAGTTGCCGGCCACGTTGCCGACACCAAGGGCTGCGAGGCCCGAACCGACAGCCGCGAAGCCGGCGCCGAGGAACTGGCCCATTTGAGCGATATTGCCTTCCATGATCGTAACTCCTTGCGATGGGAAGCTTGCGTAGGGTGGGTGAAACCCACGTGCCCCCGCCCAATCGGCGGGACCGCGTGACTAGTGATGGGGATGAACCGCGTCGCGCAGATAGACGCAGGTGAGAATTGTAAAGACATAGGCCTGGATGCCGGCCACCAGCACCTCGAGCCCATAGATCGCCACCATCGCCAGCACCGAGACGGGGCTGAGCGCCGCGACCGCGGCGAAAGCGGCAAAGACCTTGAGCACGGCGTGCCCGGCCGTCACGTTGCCGGCAAGACGAATGGAGTGGCTGACAGGGCGCACGAAGTAGGAAATCACCTCGATGATCGCGATGACCGGGCGCAGGAACAGCGGCGCACTTTTCATCCAGAACATCGACAGGAAAGCCGGGCCATTCAGGATGAACCCCAGGGCCGTGATCGCGATGAACACGCCGAAGCCCAGGACTGCGGTCACCCCGATATGCGAGGTCGCGGTGAAGGAGAAGGGGATCAAGCCCAGAAGATTGGCGAACAGGATGAACAGGAAGAGGGTCAGCACATAGGGGAAGTATTTCACCCCTTCATGCCCCGTCACATCCTCGACCATCTTGTAGACGAGGCCATACAGCATCTCGGCGACGGACTGCACGCGGGTCGGCACGATCGACCGTCCCTGCGTTCCGACGACCAGCAGAAGGTAGATGCTCAGAACGGCCAATGCCATCCAGAGCGTCGCGTTGGTCGGCGTATACCAGTAGACCGGCCCGTCACCGAACAGCGGCCTGATGATGACCTGGTCCAGCGGATGAAAGACCAATCCGCCTGCATCGTCCGTGCCTTCAGCCAAGGTCCCCGTCCCCTCGCATTCCGGTCGCCTGCCCTGTGGCGGCGCCGGTTTGTTTGTCCTGCACTTCCTGCGCCGAGCGCAGCATCGTCTTCACGCCTGCGGCGAGGCCGGCAAAGGTGAACAGCACGAGGAATATCGGCATCGTCCCGAACAGGGTATCGAGCCCGTATCCCATCCCGAAGCCGATCCCCAGACCGGCGACGAGTTCTGTCACCATC
>JAFIEN010000262.1 GCA_020832515.1 Rubellimicrobium sp.
TGCGGTGGCTGCGACTGAAATCATCGTTCCGTCCGAGGTCGTATTGGCAGCCTTCTGCGATGCTGTTTCTGCGAACATCGACCTGATGGTGGCGAACAAGTCAGAATCCCGCACCCTGGCCCAGACCCGCGACCTCCTGCTGCCGCGCCTGATGTCGGGGGAGTTGCGCGTGGGAGACATCCCAAAACGCGAAACGGAGAATCTCATATGAAGCTGCCGATCCGTACAATGAACGCGATGCTTCTGGGCAACGGCCTTATCGCCCATGTCCGCGTCCTGCAGGACTATATCAAGAAGCACGGCCAGCTGCCCCAACGCCCCTACCTCACCTACACGCAACTTGTTGAACAAACCGGTGCGAAACTCGCCATGGTCGGGATCGGCAACCCGCTGGACGAGATCCTGACCGCTGTGCACGAACCGGATGTCCCGGAGAAGATGCGAGGCTTGACCATGTTTGTCCGCCCGAAGAATGGCGAAATCGCTTATGGCTCCGGCAGTCATGATTGGCGGGGGATCAACGCCAAGAACGTCATGCACTATCGAAAGGACGTTCTGGAGCACGATTGGACCGGCGTGGAGTTCGTATCGACCGAACTTGGCACGTAGCGCATGAGCACCCTGTCCGAAGCCCAGGTCGAAGCCATCCTCCTCGATCAGCTGGGGTCGCTGGGCTATGCCTGCCTGAACGACGCGGTCTCGGGCCCCGATGGCAGCGCGCCCGAGCGCGAGGCCTATTCCGACACGATCCTCGCACGCCGCCTGCGCGAGGCTATTGCCCGGCTGAACCCCGAAATCCCCGAAGAGGCGCGCGAGGATGCGATGCGGCGGGTTCTGGCCTTGGAGCGCCCCTCCCTGATCGAAGAGAACCGCCGCCTGCACCGCGCCATGGTCGAGGGCGTCCCGGTCGAGTTCCGGGCCGAGGATGGCACGATCCGCGGCGATGCCGTCCGGCTGGTGGACCCCGAGGACCGGCTGAACGACTGGCTGGCCATCGCCCAGTTCACCGTGACCCAGAACGGGATCACCCGCCGCCCCGATGTCGTGGTGTTCCTCAACGGCTTGGCCGTCGGCGTAATCGAGGTCAAGAAGCCGGGGGACGAGGCAGCGACGCTGGGCGCGGCCTTCAACCAGCTGCAGACCTACAAGGCGCAGATCCCCGCGTTGTTTCGGACGAACGCGGTGCTGGTGACGACCGACGGGATGAAGGCGCGGGTCGGCTCTCTGACCGCCGATCAGGAACGCTTCATGCCCTGGCGCACGACCGACGGGGTAGATGTGGCCCCCAAGGGCGCGCCGGAAATGTCGGTGCTGATCGAGGGTGTGTTTCACCGCGGCCGTCTGTTGTCGCTGCTGCAGGATTTCACGGTCTTTGGCGACACGCCCGCGGGGATCGTCAAGATCATCGCGGGCTATCACCAGTTCCACGCGGTCAAGCGTGCGGTGGCCAGCACGGTCGAGGCCAGCCGGGGCGATGGCGACCGCAAGGCCGGCGTGATCTGGCACACGCAAGGCTCGGGCAAGAGCCTGCTGATGGCCTTCTATGCCGGGCAGCTGGTGCGCGACCCGGCGATGGAAAACCCCACCATCGTCGTCATGACGGACCGCAACGACCTCGACGACCAGCTGTTCGCCACATTCTCGATGTGCCGCGACCTGATCCGCCAGACCCCGGTGCAGGCTGACAGCCGCGAGGATCTGCAGGCGGCACTGGCGCGGGCCTCGGGCGGGGTGGTGTTCACGACGATCCAGAAGTTCGCGCCCGAAAAGGGCGAGGCCTATCCGATGCTGACCGACCGGCGGAACGTGGTGGTGATCGCGGACGAGGCGCACCGCAGCCAGTACGGGTTCAAGGCCCGGATCGAAAAGACGGGTGCGATGGCCTACGGTTTCGCCAAGCATCTGCGCGACGCGCTGCCGAATGCGTCCTTCATCGGGTTCACCGGAACGCCAATAGAGCAAGGGGACGTGAACACCCCAGCCGTGTTCGGCAACTACATCGATGTCTATGACATCAGTCGCGCGGTCGAGGACGGAGCGACCGTGCCGATCTACTACGAAAGCCGCCTTGCCCGGATCGAACTGCCTGAGGAGGAAAAGCCCCGGGTCGATGCCGAGATCGAGGCACTGACCGAGGATGAAGCCGTCAGCGAACAGGAACGGCTGAAACGCAAGTGGTCCACGGTCGAGGCGCTGGTCGGGTCCGAGAAACGGCTGCGCATGGTCGCCGAAGATCTGGTCGCCCATTTCGAGGCCAGAGTGCAGGCAATGGATGGCAAGGCGATGGCTGTCTGCATGAGTCGCCGGATTTGCGTCGATCTCTATGACCGGATCGTCGCCCTTCGACCCGACTGGCATTCCGACGACGACAACACCGGGCAGGTCAAGATCGTCATGACAGGCTCCGCCTCGGACCCGCAGCCATGGCAACTCCATATCGGCGGGAAGGCCCGGCGCGATCTGCTGGCGAAGCGGGCGAAGGATCCGGCAGATCCGCTGAAACTGGTGATCGTACGGGACATGTGGCTGACCGGTTTCGACGCGCCATCGATGCATACGATGTATGTCGACAAGCCGATGCGCGGGCACGGTCTGATGCAGGCCATCGCCCGGGTAAATCGGGTGTTCAGGGACAAGCCAGCCGGGCTGATCGTCGATTACATCGGCATCGCCCAGAACCTCAAGTCTGCGCTCGGGCAGTACTCCGCCGCCGATCAGGAACAGGCCGGGATCAACGAGGCCGAGGCGGTTTCTGCGCTTCTGGAACGGCTCGATGTGGTGCGAGCCATGTTTCATGGCTTCGACTATGCTGCCGGGCTCGCCGGCTCGCCGCAGCAGCGGCTCGTCACGCTTGCGGCGGCGCTGGACTGGATCCTCGCACGTCAGGACGAAGCGGCCCAACGGGAGGACGACAAGGAAGCGAAGAAGGCGGCACACAGACGATTTCAGGATGCGGTACTTGCCCTGTCCAAGGCATTTGCCCTTTGTTCCGCAAGCGACGCCGCACGGGTAGTGCGTGACGAGGTGGGCTTCTTCCAGACGGTTCGCGCGGCCATGGTGAAGGCTGCCGACCCTTCCGGGCAGTCAGGTGCCGGGCGCGATTTGGCGATCAGGCAGATCGTCAACGATGCGGTGACCTCGACGGAGATCGTCGACATCCTGTCAGCCGCCGGCCTGGCTTCTCCTGACATCTCCATCCTGTCGGATGAGTTCCTGGCGGAAGTGGGTCAGATGGAGAAAAAGAACCTGGCACTTGAGGCGCTGCGCAAGCTCCTGAACGACGAAATCCGCTCGCGCAGCCGCTCGAACGTGATCGAGACGCGCAAGTTTTCGGACCGACTGGAAGAGGCTATTGCGCGTTACCACACCAACGCGATCAGCACTGTCGAGGTGCTGCAGGAATTGATCGCCATGGCGAAGGAACTTCGCGAGGCGCGTCGTCGCGGTGAGGAGGAGGGCCTGACGCCGGAGGAAGTGGCTTTCTACGACGCCCTCGCCGATAACCAGAGTGCTGTCGAGGTTCTGGGCAACGACAAACTCAAGGTGATCGCCCATGAACTGTTGAAGGGGCTGCAGGCCACTGTCACCGTGGACTGGGCCCATCGCGACAGCGCACGTGCCCGACTGCGCTCATTGGTCAAGCGTATCCTTCGGAAATACGGCTATCCGCCGGACCTTCAGGACGAAGCTGTTCGAGGCGTTCTGGCGCAAGCCGAGGCCTTGATGTCGGGGCTTGCAGCGTGATCCTTGATGCGCGCTGCCTCGGACATGCCCCGAGATGGTCGCATTGACGGGATCAGATGATGCGAGGGAACTTGCTGTCCGATTGCTGGCAGCGAGATTGCGGAGGTGAGTCTTGGGATTGCATGATCAGAAGATCGACGGCGTTCCTCAATTCGTGAGCTACTTCGCGCCCATGCTCGAGATCATGCGAGATCTGGGAGGTAAGGCGCGCCCCCGTCAGGTCTTTGACGAGCTGATCCGGCGATACGACATTCCGGATGATTTCCTCGCCCTCACCAACAAGAATGGCGGATCGAAGTTCGAGAACCGGGGCCATTTCGCGCGCTTCTATCTTGCGAAGGCAGGGCTTCTCTACTCGCCGTTGCGCGGGCTCTGGGGATTGACCGCCGCCGGATTGACCGCCGATCTGACCGATGAAGAAGCGGTCGAGATATTCAGGAAAGCCGGCACCGCCATGGGGGGCGACGCGGATGATGAACAGGCGCCGATGGAAGAGTGGCCCGCGGATGATCTGAGCTACTGGTTCGTCGGATCTGCCATGGGATCCGGAGATGGGACCGAGCATTTCCTGAAGGAAGGTATCTGGAAGAGCGGATACCTTGAGAAGTTCTCCGGGTTGGTCAGGCAAATGAAGCCGGGCGACCGGATCGCCATTCGGACAACACACAACCTGAGGCACGGGGTTCCGTTCGAAAACCACGGTCGCGCGGTCAGCGTCATGAGGATCCGGGTGATCGGAACGATCACTGCAAACCGCGGCGACGGCGAGACCGTCGAGGTGGACTGGCAAGAGCTTGACCAGCCCAGGGACTGGTACTTCTACACCTACTTGATGCCGGTTGTGCGCGCCCGGATCGAAGAAGATCCATTGGCACGGCAGCTGGTCGGTTTTGCCTTCGACGGCGGCCAACAGGATTTCGACGCCTTTCTTGCCGTACCGTATTGGGCGGAGAAGTACTCCGGCAAGGTCGATCCGATGGCCGCACTCGAGGCCGAAGAGGAGGCAGGTGCCGAGGACGAGCTGGCACCTGATGCCGCAACCTACGGCATTGACGACATCATTGCGGAAGGTGGCTTCCTCGATCCCGATGCCCTGGCAACTCTGGTCGATCGCCTCTCCACCAAGAAGAACCTGATCCTGCAGGGGCCGCCGGGCACCGGCAAGACCTGGCTTGCAAAGCGCCTCGCCCGCGCCCTGATCGGCCGCAAGGTGCCCCTTCAGGACCAGTTGCGCTCGGTCCAGTTCCACCCGTCGCTGGCTTACGAGGACTTCGTCCGGGGGTACCGCCCCTCTGGCACGGGCCTTGTCCTGACGGATGGGATCTTCCTTCAGATCATCGAGGCAGCCCGCCTCCAGCCGGATCTGCCGCATGTCCTGATCATCGAAGAGATCAACCGCGGCAACCCGGCACAGGTGTTCGGCGAGATGCTGACACTCCTGGAGAACACCAAGCGCAGCCGCGCGGATGCCATGGAACTCGCCTATCGCAAGATGCCCGGCGAGAAGGTGCATGTGCCCGACAACCTGCATGTCATCGGCACGATGAATGTCGCGGACCGCTCGCTTGCCCTTGTGGATCTTGCGCTGCGCCGCCGCTTTGCCTTCGTCACGCTCGAGCCGCTCCTGAACGATGCCTGGGCCGACTGGTGCCGCGACCGGGACCTTCCGGACGCCATCATCAACCTGATCCGCGACAGGATGACCGCCTTGAACGAGACGATCGCACAGGACCGGGCACTGGGGCCTCAGTTCCGGATCGGGCATTCCTATGTGACGCCGCCGGATGAGGTCATCGCGGATCCGCTTGCCTGGTTCGCCGGAGTTGTCGAAACCGAGATTGGCCCCTTGCTCGAGGAATACTGGTTCGACGCGCCGGATCGCGCCCGCGACGCCATCGATGCGCTTCGCGTCGGGCTGTAATGGCAGCCACCCCGATCCCGCTGCGCAACATCTGGCTGCTGTTTCTCTATGCTGCCGACCTGGTCCGGTTCCGGGATCGCTTCGACAGCGAGGTGGAAGCGGCAAGGGACCTTCCCGATCTTGTCGCGCGGCTTCTGGTCCATACGGTCGAGGAACGACTGCGACGCAATCTGTCACGCGGCTACCGACCAAGGGCCGAGGTCCTGTCGCGCGTTCGTGGCCGCATCGACATGCTGGAAACCAGCACGCGCCGCCTCCTCGATCGCGGTGTCGTCGCGTGCCGCTACGAGGCACACACGATGGACACACCCCGCAACCGCCTCGTCAAGGCGGCGCTGGAGCGTCT
>JAFIEN010000460.1 GCA_020832515.1 Rubellimicrobium sp.
ACTCCGCCGGGGAGACCCACGCCTGGTTCGATTCCAGGGTCGCCCACCATCCCCCCAAAATACCGTTGATTTCAAACAGAAATTCCGGATTGTGGACCAGGTTTTCGGGTCGCGTGGTCCACATCGGGGTGCGGATCGACGCCCGATCTGGGGGCAGATCGAGGGCTGGATCAGGGCCGCCCGGGCCTCATGGAGCACCGTCCGGGCACAGCCCAAAAAAGTATCATCCTGATAGACTCTCCCTCGAATTGTACTTACGGAGGCTGACATGTTAGGGGTTGGCGGGCCGATTGAAGTGGCCCGTCGCCTGGTACCGCCTCGACCGGACAGTTTTTGTGATCCTTCGAGGGTCCGATGCAGCTGTGCGCAGCGTTACTGATGTGCGAGTGCGCGAATGATATGTCCATGTTTACGAGGAAAACCTGCTAGATGACTCAATCTGTCTGCCAACACACCCTGGCGTCGGTGCCGTTCACCCCGCTCCCGGTTTTCAGGTTCCTCCTCGACGCGTGGCGGTCTTTGAGCGCTGCGACCTTGCCCGGCCGGGCAGATGCCCGGTTGCAAGGCCAGATGCCTGTTTGATCCGGTGAGACCAGACCGCCCACAAAGACGACGACAGAAGAAAGCGCCCAATGAGACATGATCCGAAACTGATCGACGAAGAGGCGCGTCTTGCCGCACTGCAGCGGCTCGCCATCCTCGATACAGGCCCGGAAGAGCCATTCGACAAGGTGACCGATCTGGTGCGCAATGTCCTGCAGGTGCCGATTGCGGCGGTCACCCTCGTCGATCGCGATCGGCAGTGGTTCAAGTCCATTGCAGGCGGGCCGCCGGGCGAGACGCCGCGAAACGTGTCGTTCTGCGCCCATACGATCCGGCAACGCGGGCCGATGGTCGTACCGGATGCAACCCTTGACGCACGCTTTTCGGACAACCCCCTCGTGACCGAGGATCCAGGAATTCGCAGCTATCTTGGCGTCCCGCTGCGGACACCGGACGGATACAATGTCGGGTCGCTCTGTGCGATCGACATGCAGGCAAGGGCGTTCACCCAGAGCGAGATCGACCTGCTAACCGGTTTCGCCGGGCTCGTGATCAGTGAGCTTCAGCTTCGGCAACTTGCGATGAGCGATCATCTCACGGGTGCCATGAGCCGGCGCGCCTGGATCGACGTTGCCCGGAGAGAGCTTGCCCGCTGTCGCCGGACTGGCACGGAAGCTTCGATCATCCTGTTCGACATCGATCACTTCAAGCTGATCAACGACACGCATGGTCATCAGGTCGGAGATCAGGTGCTGCAGGGTCTGACCCGCCTTTGTCTTGGCGTCATTCGGGATCAGGATTTTCTGGGTCGGCTTGGTGGCGAGGAATTCGCGATCCTGCTGTCATCCACCGATGCGGTCGGTGCGATGGAACTCGCCGAGAGGATCCGAGAAATCTTCGCGGGCACGCCGATCGATGTTGCCGGCACGCGTCTGTCGGTGACGGCAAGCTTTGGCGTCTCCACCCTTCATGACGGGATCGAGTCGGTCGACGATTGGCTGTCGGAGGCTGACGCGCGTCTCTACGAGGCGAAGGCCGGCGGCCGGAACTGCTGTCGCGGGCCGGACGATCCTTCTCTCGGCACGGGTTCTCAGAGAGAGGGTTCCCGGGGCGGCGCTTCCCGGTAGGACGAGCAGGGGAACCAGGATACCCTGGCACGATGCCCTGCGACGACAGACTTCAGACAACCGACGGCAAGAAGAACGGATCCCCACTTCAACTTGTGATCTCCGAACGCGAGCCGGGCCGCGATCGGCAGCTGCATTGGTCCTGAAAGATCCATGATGGACGGAACCACAGCAGGGCACCATCACCAGGTCATGCCCGACGGTCTCATCTCTTGATCACGCGAGGCCCCGGGAACCGTCGACCGGTTGTTGCCTGACCGTAGGTTGTTCACCCTCAGGAAACATACAATCTCCGCTTGTATCATTTTGCAACTTTTCCTTGTATCATTTTGAAATTTTCTGTATCTC
This sequence comes from Rubellimicrobium sp., assembly GCA_020832515.1. Taxonomy (GTDB): domain Bacteria; phylum Pseudomonadota; class Alphaproteobacteria; order Rhodobacterales; family Rhodobacteraceae; genus JAFIEN01. The sequence continues at coordinate 2,019 of JAFIEN010000460.1, forward strand.
TTGGAATCATGGTCCCCCGTGGGAAAGCGATAGACCTCGGGAACCCACCCTGGCCGGGTGGAGATTGGATATGGAAATCGCAATAACTGTGAACTTGATCACGGCATTGCTCCTTCAGGCGTGCCACCGCCGATCAGGCGTGCCACCGCCTTTCGCTGGACCGACAGCGACCGGGTAAACCCACCAAGCGCCACTGCAACTTCATCGCCACCGGCTGCGTAATCGCGGGCGGTCATGGAATTTCTTGTTCAAGGGGAAGTTTTGCGACTTCAGCAACGAACCTCGCGGAGGGCCAGATGGCCAATTCGAACATGGAGCTGACCCATCTTTCGCTCGAAAGAGAAACTTCGTGATCTGGGCGACCCATTGTGCAAGGGGTAGCGTCAGCTTGGAGCAACAGCACCTCCAGGAAAGCATCCGGAAAAGCACCCGGAAAAGCACCCAGAGATGAATAGAAATCCGTATTCTTTCGATCTCGCGAATACAGCAGACCCCAACACCATCACGAGTGACCACTTCGGCGCAAACATTGTTGCACACAGAAATACATTTGTTCCCGACGGCACTTTCGAGACGACCCTGACGAAACTTGGTGTCACCGCGCTGCGGGGCCCCGGCGGGACCGTCACCGAGGATCTCTTTCTTCCCCTGTCAGATCTTTGGGTTGACGTGTTCGAAGATCCAGCCACGGAATATGTTCCCTTGCCGGACGGCGCCTACCTTCTGGCGCCATCGCCAGCTTTCGACTTCGCAGCTTCGCGAAACATGGACATGACCGTCGTCATTCCGACATCCCCAATGCTGCGCGAGTCGTCAACCGGGGAAACTTTCGTGTGTCCGGACTGTCTGGAAAAGGCCGAGATATTGATCGGCGACTTCATTTCCGGAACCTATGGCAATGCCACCGTCGAACGGATTCAGATCGGCAACGAATATTACAGCTTTGCCAGCCTGACGGCAGAAGAATATGGCCTGGTGGCCAATGAACTCATCCTCGTGGCTCAGCGAGCGATCGATGACTACATCGCCAGCGGCGATGCGCCCCCCGGCTGGCAGGAACCGACAATCGCAGTCCAGATGGGCGCGGCCTGGCGACCAGGCGATGCCGAAGCCATCATCAGCCAGCTTGACATGGAGGCGCGGGCATCAGTGGATGAAGTGATCGTCCACTTCTATCCGACCACGCTTGCTGAAACGGGCAGTCGCACCGCACTTTTCCGAAGCCACGAGATCTGGGAAAACACCGAAGGCTTCGGAGATCTCGACCTTGTCGTGACCGAGTGGAACATCGCCGCCGGAGCAGACTCCGACAGCGGCCTTGCACAGGCATCATCGCTGATTTCCGCCTTTGACACGATGATCCGCCAGGGTGTGGATGCCGCGCATATCTGGGGTGTGCAGTTCCGTTTTTCCTCGCACGCCCTGTCGACCATCTCGGATTGGGATCATCCCGACGTCGATCAGTCCGAAATCGTCACGCGCCTGACCCCGACAGGCGAGATTTTCGCCTCCATGTCGGAATCCCTGATCGGCCTGTCGCCCTTCAATCCGCAGGTCGACATCCTTTTTGCAAGCCACGGCGCCAGTACAAGCATCGGCCCGAATGATCCAAATGCAGATCTGGTCGTGAATGCATTCGGCGACGAAAGCCGCTCCGTCATCTATTTCTCATCACGGTCCGACGAACCGCTCGAAATCAGCTTTACCCTTGGCGACTATTTCGGGGAGTACACCCATGTCTGGGGCGAGATCCTGACGACGGTTGACAATCCCGACACGCCTTCGAAGGACGAAAGCGATCCGCTTGTTCCGAACGGAATACCGGAATTCGAAGCCCTGAATGCTGACAGTTTCGCCGATGATGTGATCATCATTCTTGAGCCGTATGAAATCCTTCGGATGAACGTGCAGCTTGACTCGCAAGGCGTCACGATGCGTGGCCATGACGGCAACGTGAATGATCCGATCAATCTTGACGATACGCTGATCGGCTCGTCGGGGAACGACAGCATTCACGGATTTGCCGGCGACGATATCCTGTTCGGTGGGTCTGGGTACGATGTGATCCATGGCGGCGATGGCAACGACATCCTCTATGGCGACAACGGCTTCGATACATTGCGTGGCGGCGATGGCATGGACAGGCTGTTCGGAGGCAACGGCAACGACGTGCTGAATGGCGGGTCGGGGAATGACGTGCTCTTTGGCGGAGGCGGCCACGATATCCTTGTTGGTGGGTCGGGAGACGACAGGCTTTACGGCGGGGGCGGCAACGACATTCTTCGCGGCGGGAGCGGTCAGAACGAGTTGTACGGCGGCGACGACGCGGATTATTTCGTGATCGATCCGACCTCTCGCGTTGTCATCGGCGACTGGGACGCCGGCGCAGGCGACGAGATCACCTTTCTTGGCCAGTTCGCGGATCTCGCCGACATCAGGGAAAACACCACGGAGATCCCGGGGGAAGGGGATGAACCAGGGGATCTTGTCATCGACGGCCCCGACGGATCGCAGACCATCGTTGTTGGCGCTGCCAACGACCGCGAGTTGTTCGAGTCGCGTATCGTGGATTTCACGCCCGAAGGTGAAGCCGCACTTGACCTTGCCGACTCTCTGAACGCGCTCGGCGGCAATGCCACAGAGCAGTTCATTGGCGGCATGTCCGATGCGGTGTTTGAGGACGTCGTGCTTGGCGCCGACCCCGTCATGCTTTTCGCCCTTCTGGACTCCGGCTCTGGCGCCAATCTCTTGAACGCGCTGGACGAAGATCGAGCGGCAGCCTTCCTTGAAGGTGATGGCAGTGCGGGTCTTTCGCTTTTCATCGAGGACCTGGAAGATGGCGATGTCGCCTGGTTCATCCGAATGCTGTCCCCGAAGGGGTTGGAGACGACCGTCGATCACATCGGTCTGTCCAGCCTGACCGCGCTGGCCGAGGATGCCGGTGCGGATGTCTCATCCATGCTTGACCGGAAACTGCAGCAGACATCGTATCGCACGGAAGATGACGAGGACGACGATCTCCCTCCGCCCCCTCCGCTCCCGCCGCGTTCGATCGAACCTGATCCTGATCCCGACCCAGACCCGGTCGATGACCGCGACGACGATGGCTCCGGTTCGGGATCGGACTGCTTCGTGGCGACTGCCGTCTATGGTGACAGGAACCATGCGGATGTCCGGCAGTTGCGCTGGTACCGTGACACGATCTTGCGGCAATATCTGTGCGGGCGGGCCTTCATCGCGTTCTACGGCAAGACCGGCCCGATCGCATCGCGCTTCGTGAAGACGCGTCCGCGATTGCGGGCGCTTGTACATGCCTTCATTGCCCGGCTGGTGGCGGCGCTGAACCGACACTACGGCCATCGAGGCTGAAGAGTGGGCCCTGAATATCCTGGAGCGCACCATCGAGCCGTTGAACGGTGTTTTGCTTTTGCGGCTGTGACGCAGCGCCGCTGAAGCAAGGCCGGACAGGCCGAGCGCATCATCAAGCTCGCGCATCACCAGCAGGCCGCCGTCGGAACAGAGCTGCGTGCCACAAAGTTCCGGCCGCACCCGGCGGTCAGAACCAAGCCGCCCATCATCCGTTTCGCGTGCACCCTCTGAGTGACCCGGACTCCGCCACCTTCAGCCCGATTAACATGCTGAAATATAACACGTTACTGGCAATCAGAGGTGCGAAAACGTCAAGTTCCTCGGGAGATGCGGGCTCAGATCACCGGACAAGCGAACGAGAACGTGGTGAACAATGATAACCAGAAGATCCTTAAATTTGTCCAAATTTGAACAACGATACTCTGTCCACTTCCGGGAACGAGTGCCTGACCAGTGAACCTGTTGCCAGAGCCAGCATGTACACGAGGTCAAATTTATGGACTACTATGTCCGCACGGACAGCAGTTCGGCAAAGAACGCCGAACTCAATCTCACTGGCGCACCATCCTTCCAGATCACCTTTGTCGCGGAAACGCCGT
>JAFIEN010000263.1 GCA_020832515.1 Rubellimicrobium sp.
CCGGCCCCGGTGCGCCGATAGCGACCGTGGCGACCACGACCACGGCGCCGCGCGTGGCCACCGCCCCTGCAGCGACAGCGCCCGCCGCGCCAGAGGCCGCGCCCGCCGCCGCCGAGCCGCGCCGGGTGACCTTGGCCGAGATCTGCGCCGGTCGCAGCGGCCCGCAGCCCGGCATCATCGACAGCCGCACCGGCCAGCCGGTCGATTGCGGTGCCGCCCCGGCACCCACGGTCGCGCAGGCGCAGGCCCCGACCCCCGCTCCGGCCCCGGCGTCGCCCGCCACAGCTACGGCCGTATCCGCCGCGGCCCCTGCCGCCCCGGTGCGCGAGCGCGGGCCCGATGCCGTGTTGCGCATGATGAGCCTTGCCCAGCTGTGCGCCGAAAGCGCCGAAACGGGCGTGCGCTTCATCAATCGTGACACCGGCCAGCCCGTCGCATGCCCGGGCGCACCGCCTGTCGCCGTGGCGCAGGCCCCTGCACCTGTTGCGCCCGCTGCAGTGTCTGCCGCGCAGGTCCGCGTGCCTGCCGCCGAAGCCTTCCCGCCCCTCTCGCGCGAGCAGATGGCCGCGACGCTGGCCGACCGGCAGCCCGCGCCGCGTGTCGCCGACAACTTCCCGCCCATCGCCCTGTCGCAGGCCGCCGTCCAGACCCCGCCGCCGGGCTATCGTCCCGCGTTCGAGGACGGGCGGCTGAACCCCGACCGGGGGCTTCTGCCCGCCGCCTCGCGTCCCGCGGTTGCGGGGGGGCATTTCGTGCAGGTCGGCACCTATGGCGTGCCGTCGAATGCCGATCGCGCGGCGTCGCGGATGCAGGCGCTGGGCTTCCCGGTCGCCTTCCAGACCACGCGCTACAACGGGCAGCAGGTCCGGGTTGTGGCGGCAGGCCCGTTCGCCACCCGTGCCGAGGCACAGACCGCGCTGCATGCCGCGCGCAATGCGGGCTACGGGGACGCCTTCATCAGATAGGCCGGGCAGGTGGTGGCGAAGGGACCGCCACCCCCAGGATCGCGCGGGCCCGTTCACGGGTTTCGGTCACTCTGGCTTCGTGCACCGCGAAGTAATTGTGTGACCTGAACGGGTAAAGTTGCGCATCGGCAAAGACCTCGCGGTTCAGGCCCGGCGCCTCGTGCGCCAGCCTGTCGGGGGTGAAGATCCGAAAACCCATTGCATCGAACCAGTCCCACAGAAGCACCGCGGAATAACCAAGCGCATTCGGCTCGGGCAGGACGCATTCGAACATGATGACGGGGCGGCTTCGCTCCAGCAGCTTCCTGCCGCCGCGCAACGCCCCCAGTTCGGCGCCTTCGATGTCGATCTTGACGACATCGACCGTGACATCGGGCAGCACCTCGTCAAGGGCAACGACCTGAACCTCGATCCTGTCCTTGCCGGCGCTGGCATCGGGCACGAGCGAATTGTAGCCCGATGCCTCGGGATCGCGGAAGAACGTGGCCCGCCCCTCGGCCTCGCCGACGGCAAGATCATGGATCCGGTGGCGGGGGAAAGCGGCAGACAGGGCAGCGGCCTTGGCCGGATCGGCCTCGAAGGCGATGACGGTCAGCGTGGGATCGTGATGGCAGGCCGCGCCGAAGGTCGTGCCGTAATGGGCGCCGATGTCAAGAAAGGTGCCGCCCCGCGGGCAGAGCCGCGCGATCAGACGATCGGCAATGATCTGATTGGCCAGTATCCCGGCCTGTTCCGGGTTGGACAGCGCCATCGTCCGGAACGCCAGATCCTGCCTCAGCCTGAGAAGTGCCTGCCCCAGCGTCGTTCCCGCCAGTCTGCGTTTCATTCGGTTTCCCTGTTCCTGCCGCTTTTGTGCAGGACGAGCATCGCGCGGACCTGTGCGCCAATCAAGCAGGTGCAGCGGCATCCCGGCTTGCGCTCGCGGCAGTGCGCGCCATGGCATGCGCTGTGCAGCGCGTGCCTGAGGGTGTGGCCGTCGTCAGCCTGCGCAGATGTTCTGCAGGCTGACCCAATCCGCATCCGACAGGATCGGCGGCACCGGGCGGCCGCGCATCGGATCTGCCTCGATCAGGTCCAGCACACCCTCGCCCGACGGATCGAGCGTCCTCGCCCAAAGCGCCATCGGCACCCGTGTCCGGTCGAAAGCCTGCACCAGCACCGCAAGCTCGGGCAGGTCGGGCGGGCTGGCGATCAGCCCCATGGTCTGCGCCCGCAAGGCCTCGCCGGGGACATCGCCGGTCGTCAGAAGCCGCATCGTCGCCACCATGCCGCTGCCGCGCAGCACGGGTTCCAGCGGGTCAAGCGCGCGCACCCACGGCCGGGCCGAAAGCACATGGCCGGCGACCACCGCAGGTTCCTGCGTCGTCTCGATCATCGACTGGCTCAGCACCACGATCCCGCCGGGCAGCAGCAGCGGCGCGGCAAGATCACCCGGCACCACGACGATCTGGCCCCAGGCATCGGGGCCGAAGATGCGTTGGTGCAGCGCAGCCAGCGCCTGCGGCCCCATACCTGCGCGGCAAGTGGGGCCGGTGGCCCGCTGGACATGGCCCAGCATGGTTGCTCCGATCTCGATCCGCTTGGCATGCGGGACCGAGGCAAGCGCCTGCCGCATCAGCGCGCCGGGCAGCCAGATCGTGACCAGCCCGACCGCCAGCACAGCGACAAGCGCCGTCACCCCCTGCCGCAGCCGCCCCCTGCGGGGCGCGCCGCGCGCGATCGACCGGCGCACCCGTTCAAGCGCCTCGATCATCGTCTCGTCGTCGATCTCCAGCTCTTCCGGAATGTCGCCGCCCGGCCCGAAAAGCGCGGGCATCCCGCCACCGTCAAGCCGCGTGATCGCGGGCAGCGACCAATGCGACAGCGCCCGCCCGGCGTTGTCGGCGATCACCAGCGTCGCCTCGCCGAAGCGGACGCCGACTTCGCGCCATTGTTCGTCGGGTGTTGCCCGCCAAAGCCCGCTGGTCTCAAGCCGAACGTATTCCCGTAACGCGGTCATTCTGCCCTGATGCTGCCCGGGCCTGACCGGCCTCTTGTTTGATGCGACTATAGCCCCGCAGGGACGTGAAAGACAGTGGTCTTTGCAGGGCCCGCCGGAGCCGCCCGATGTTATCCGCCCACCGCCATCTCGCGCGCCCGGCGGCGCAGCTCGACCTTCTGGATCTTGCCGGTCGAGGTCTTGGGCAGGTCCTGGAAGACGATCCGCTTGGGTGTCTTGAACCCCGCAAGCCGGGCGCGGACAAAGGCGATGAGTTCCGCCCCCTCGACCACCTGCCCCTCCTTCAGCTCGACAAAGGCGCAGGGCACCTCGCCCCATGTCTCGTCCGGCATGGCGACGACGGCGCAAAGGTTGACGGCCGGGTGATGCATCAAGGCCCCCTCGACCTCGACCGAGGAAACATTCTCGCCGCCCGAGATGATGATGTCCTTGGCGCGGTCGGCGATCTGGACATAGCCGTCGGGATGATGGCGGGCGATATCCTCGGAATGAAAGAAGCCGCCGCGGAAGGCCTTCTCCGTGGCCTCGGGGTTGCGGAAATAGCCTTTCATCACGCCGTTGCCGCGCATCACGATCTCGCCCAGGGCCTGCCCGTCGCGCGGGATGGGCTGCATGTGCTCGTCCCAGACCTCGACGGGTTCCAGAAACGGCATCGCGACCCCCTGCCGCGCCTTGACGGCGGCACGGGCATCGCCCTGCAGCGGTTCCCAGTCCTCGCGCCAGGTGCATTCGGTGGCTGGGCCATAGGTTTCGGTCAGGCCATAGACCTGTGTCACGTTGAAGCCCATCGGCTCGATCCGCGCAAGCGTCGCCGGGGCAGGGGGGGCGCCTGCGGTGAAGACCTCGACCCGGTGCGAGAAGTCGCGCCGGTCGGCGGGCAGGGAATTGACCAGCATGTTCAGCACGATCGGCGCGCCGCCGAAATGCGTCACCCCTTCCTCGGCGATGGCGCGGAAGATCGCCCGCGCCGTCACGTCGCGGCAGCAGACGAGGGTGCCGCCCACCGCCGGCATCATCCAGGTGTGGCACCATCCGTTGCAGTGAAACAGCGGCACGATGGTCAGATAGCGCGGATGCAGCACCATCCGCCACGAGATGACCTGCCCCATCGCGTTCAGATAGGCGCCCCGGTGGTGATAGACCACGCCCTTGGGCCGCCCCGTCGTGCCCGAAGTATAGTTCAGCGCGATGCTTTCCCACTCATCCTCGGGCAGGTGCCATCGGAAGCCGGGATCGCCCGTGGTCAGGAAGCTGTCGTAATCCGTCTGCTCGCCGATGCCCCGCACGCCTGCAACCGGATCGGGCACTTCGATGACAAGGGGGCGCGGCCCCTCCATCAACGCCAGCGCCTCCATCGCGAGCGGCAGGAACTGGCTGTCGGCCAGCAGGACCTTCGCGCCGCCGTGGCCAAGGATCCACGCGACTGTATCGGCATCCAGCCGTACGTTGATCGCGTTCAGCACCGCCCCGCAGGCGGGCACGCCGAAATGCGCTTCGGCATGGGCGGGCACATTGGGCAGAAGCGTCGCCACCACATCGCCGGGCCTGACCCCCGTGCCTGCAAGCGCCGAGGCAAGCCGCGTCACGCGCGCAATGTAATCGGCATAGCTCAACCGGACCGGCCCATAGACCAGCGCCTCGCGCTGGGGCCAGACCGAGGCGGCGCGGATCAGGAAGGACAGCGGCGTCAGCGCCACATGGTTCGCCGCGCATTTGTCCAGACCCGTCTCATCCGCCAGCCAGCCCATCGCGTCCTCCCCTCGACAGCATTCAGGTGCCAGAGTAAGGGCGGCAGGCCAGCACGCACAATGGGGAGTGGCAAGGCGTATGGAAACACCTGCCAACCGCCCCGTCCTTGCGGCCGTCCTCGTGCTGTCGGCCATGGCGATGTTCGGGTTGATCGACAATTTCATGCGCCTTGCAGCCGAGACCGGCGGCCTGTGGCAGTTCCACTTGCTGCGCGCGCTTGTCGCGCTGGTGCTGATCGTGCTGGCGGCGCGGATCATGCGCATTCCGCTGACGGCGCGGCGGCCGGGGCGGGTGCTGGTGCGCTCGACCCTGAATGCCGCGGCGATGGTGGTCTATTTCGGCAGCCTTGGGATGCTGCCCATCGCGCAGGCGGCGGCGGGCCTGTTCACGGCACCGCTGTTCGTGGTTCTGTTCGGGATGCTGCTCTTCGGCGAAAAGGTCGGTCCGCGGCGCCTGTTTGCCGTGGTGGTGGGTTTTGTCGGCATCCTTCTGGCGCTGCGGCCCGAGGCGGGGGCGCTTTCGCCGCTGAGCGCGGTGCCGATCCTGGCCGGTGCCTTCTACGGTCTGGGCAATCTGGTCACGCGGCACTGGTGCGCGGGCGAGGCGACGCTGACGCTTCTGGGTGGCTTCTTCGCGATGATGGCGGTCTTCGGGGCGTTGGGGGTGGCGGTCCTGACCCTGTGGGGGATCGAGGCCCCGGCGGGTGCGGCCGGCTATCTGACGCGCGGCTGGGTCAGTCCGGATGCGATCTTCACGATGGTGATCGTGGTGCAGGCCGCGGGCTCGGTCCTGGGGGTCGGCATGATCATCCGGGCCTATCAGATCACCGATGCCACCACCGTCGCCGTGTTCGAGAATACGCTTCTGCTTTTCGCCACCGTCTGGGCGGCGGTGCTCTGGCAGGAATGGCCCGATGCGCTGGGGCTGCTGGGCCTTGCGCTGGTGGCCTTCGCGGGCGGGCTGATCGCGCTGCGCAGCCCCGCGCCGAAGACCGCGATCCCGGCGAAATAGCGCCGGCTCAGGCCGCGGCCCCCGCCTTTGGGCTGTCGTGGAAACGCGCGCCGCGCCGGGCCATCTCCCGCAGGCGGGCCGGTGGCGCGAAGCGGGGTCCGTGGGCGCGGGCAAGCGCTGCCGCCCGGTCCTCGGCATAGGCCGCGCCCAGCATGTCAAGCCACGAGAACGGCCCCCCCGACCAGGGCGCAAAGCCCCAGCCCAGGATCGCGCCGACATCGCCTTCGCGGA
>JAFIEN010000264.1 GCA_020832515.1 Rubellimicrobium sp.
CGTGCCAGTACATCCGCAGGTCTTCCCCTTCGGGGATGCGGTTGATGAGTTCCACCTTGAAGGGCTCGCCCGCGGCCTCGTAATGCGCGATGGCGCGCGCGCGGTCCCAGACTTCGGTGCGCACGGGATCGCGGGCGTTGATGATCGCCCTCATGCGCGCCTCGCTCTGGCCAAGGTCTTCGGGGGTGAAGGGCTCTGCCCGGTCGAAGTCGTAAAACCAGCCGTGATCGCGCACCGGGCCGATGGTGACCTTCACATCGGGCCAGATCTCCTGCACCGCGCGGGCCATGATATGGGCAAGGTCGTGGCGGATCAGTTCAAGCGCCGGGCCATCGTCCTTCATCGTATGGATGGCGATGCGCGCATCTTCGGTGATCGGCCATTGCAGATCCCAGTGGCGGTCGCCGAGGCTGGCCGAAATGGCGCGCTTGGCAAGGCTGGGGGCGATCGAGGCCGCCACTTCGGCCGGGGTCACGCCGGCGTCATAGACGCGCGCATTGCCATCGGGAAAGGTAAGGGAAATCTGGGCCATATCGGCTCTCCTCGTCGGTTCGGCGCCTACGGAACGCCCGGTTGCGGGTTTGTCGCCGCTGTATGAGAGTTGCCCCGACCACTGTCAAGCAGGGCCGGGGCGACGCGGTCAGCTGCCCTGTTCCTCCCAGAGATAGGCGCCGCCGAACTGCGCCGGCTGCCCCGTCTCGAGCAAGGTCTTGAGCCCGGCAAGCGAGCGTTCCCAGCCGTCGCCGGTGCCCTCGGCCGGGTCGTGGGTCAGGTCGTGATGCTCGACCGTCAGCTTGCAGAAATCGCCTTCGGGTTCGATCAGATAGACGACGCGGCTGGGGGGCGTGTCGTCCCATTTCGGCTCGAACGTGGTGACAAGGCGGGTCATCGGCACGACCTCGACCTCGCGGCAATGCAGGGTCACTGTGCCGTCCGGCATGCGGTAGATCAGAAGGTCGCCCTGCCGTTCGGCGGTCTGGCCAAGGAAATCGTACTTCTCGAAGGCCTCGGCCGACAGAAGCGCATCCCACAGCGCCTGTTGCGAGCAGCGGATATAGGTGCGGTAGATGTAGACGGGTCGGGTCATCGGTGTCTCCAATCGGGTTTTGAGTCGCAGGACCGCCTCGACCTGAGGCCTGACAAGGGGATCGATCCAGCGGTCGATCACCTCCTGCAGGGGAAGCGCGTTGAGGTAATGGTACTTGAACCGCCCGACCTTGCGGGTGGTGACAAGATGGGCGTCTTCCAGAACCTTCAGATGTTTCATCACCCCGAAACGGCTCATGGCAAGCTGGCCTTGCAGTTCGGTCAGGGTCTGCCCGTCTTGTCCCCGCAGGCTGTCAAGCAGCGCGCGCCGGGCGGGATCGTTGAGGGCCTTGAAGATCGCATCCATGCGATGACAATAGGTGATCCATTAGTCACGTGACAATAGGGTAACGTGATGGGGCGATCTCCGGCCGATTGCGCCCGACCGCCGATAGCGGCAGAAACGGGTCAAGAGAGGGAGGCAGGACATGGTGACTTTTCTGGAGGGGCCGCAGGGGCGGCCGCTGGCCTATCACCTCACATCCGGGGTGGCGCCGGGTATCGTCTTTCTCGGTGGTTTCCGCTCCGACATGGAGGGGACCAAGGCGCTCTGGCTCGAGGATCGGGCGCGTGAGCGGGGCAGGGCCTTCCTGCGCTTCGACTATTCCGGGCATGGCCAGAGCGGGGGGGATTTCCTCGACGGCTGCATCGGGGACTGGGCGGCGGATGCGGCGGCCGCGATCGCCGCGCTGATGCCGGGACCGCGGATCCTTGTCGGCTCCTCGATGGGGGGCTGGATCGCGCTCCTGCTCACCCGGGCCGATCCGGCGGCAACGGCGGGGCTTGTCACCATCGCGGCCGCCCCCGACTTCACCGAGGATGCGATGTGGGCCGCCTTCGATCCGGACCAGCGCGCAGCACTTCTGGAAACGGGGGTCGTTCACCTGCCCTCGGACTACGGCGATCCCTATCCGATCACGCGCCGCCTGATCGAGGATGGCCGCCGCCACCTTGTCCTGCGCACGCCGCTCCATCTGCCCTGTCCGACCCGCCTGCTGCAGGGAACGGCGGATCGTGACGTGCCCCCGTCCGTGGCCCTGCGCCTTCTGGATCACGCCGAAGGCCCCGACCTGCGGCTCACGCTGGTGAAAGGCGCCGACCACCGCTTCTCAAGCCCCGACTGCCTCGAGCTGATCGGCGACGCCCTGGACGAGGTCGTGGCCCGTCACCTCGCCGGCCCGGCTACCTGATCGCCGCCGCAGCGGCCCCTGGGCAGCCCCCGCCCTGCTTCTTTTGTTTCCAAATATCCCGGGGGGAGCGGCTTTGCCGCGGGGGGCAGAGCCCCCCGATCCCGCTCCGTCACCCGAACTGCCGCGTCAGCCCTTCGCGAAACGCCGCCCGCATCGTTTCAAGCGGCTCGGACGCCTCGCCAAAGGCGATGCTGTCGCCGCCGAACCGCCCCACAACCTGCGCAAGTCCGTCCGATGCCGCGATCAGCGCTGCGGCCTCATCCGGTTCCATGGCCAGAAGATAGCGCCCCTGATCCTCGCCAAAGAGCATCGCCAGATCCTCAGTCTCGAGCGTGACACCCACCCCCCCCGCGAGTGCAAGCTCGAAGGCGCCCAGCGCCAGCCCGCCTTCGGAAAGGTCGGTACAGGCCCCGATCCGGCCGGCATGCTCAAGCACAAGGGCCGCGGCCCGCGCCTCGCCGGCCAGATCGACGGGCGGCGGGGGCCCCTCTCGCCGGTCGAACAGGTCGCGCAGCAGCGCGGACTGGCCCAGATGCCCAAGCGTCTCGCCCAAGAGGACGGCGACATCGCCCTCGCGCGCGGCAGACCCGATCAGCGGGCGGCCCGCCTCGATCAGGCCCACGCCGCCGATCGTGGGGGTGGGCAGGATCGCGCGGCCGTCGGTTTCGTTGTAAAGGCTCACATTGCCCGAGACGATCGGGAAATCGAGCGCCCGGCAGGCCTCGCCGATGCCCTTGATGGCCATGACAAGCTGGCCCATGATCTCGGGCTTTTCCGGGTTCCCGAAGTTGAGGTTGTCGGTCGCGGCCAGCGGGCGTGCCCCCGCCGCCACAAGGTTGCGGCAGGCCTCGGCCACGGCCTGCTTGCCACCCTCGAAGGGATCGGCCGCGACGTAGTGCGGATTGACGTCCGAGGTGAAGGCCAGCGCCTTGCCCGTGCCATGCACCCGCACGATCCCCGCGCCCCGCCCCGGCGGGCGCAGCGTATCGGCCCCGACCTGCGTGTCGTACTGCTCCCAGACCCAGGCCCGGCTGCAGTGGTTGGGATGGCCCGCCAGACGCCGCAGCGCCTCGAGCGGGGCGATATCGGGCAGCGGCCCCAGCGCGGGGGGCGGGGCGGAGGCGACCCAGGGCCGGTCGTATTCCGGGGCCGAGGAAGCGAGTTGCGACAGCGGCAGGTCGGCCCGTGCCTCGTTGCCATGCATGATGAGGAAACGATCCTCGGGAATCGTCTCGCCGACGATGGCGAAGTCCAGATCCCATTTCTCGAAGACGGCCTTTGCCTCGGCCTCCTTCTCGGGGCGCAGGACCATCAGCATCCGTTCCTGACTTTCCGAGAGCATCATCTCGTAGGCGGTCATCCCCGCCTCGCGCACCGGGACCCGGTCAAGGTCAAGCCGGATGCCCAGCCCCCCCTTGTCGCCCATCTCGACCGCCGAACAGGTCAGGCCCGCCGCCCCCATATCCTGGATCGAGATGACGGCGCCCGTCTGCATCAACTCGAGCGTCGCCTCCATCAGCCGCTTTTCGGTGAACGGATCGCCCACCTGCACGGTGGGGCGTTTCTCCTCGATCGTGTCGTCGAATTCGGCGCTGGCCATGGTTGCCCCGCCCACACCGTCGCGTCCCGTCTTGGCCCCCAGATAGACGACGGGCATGCCCACCCCCGAGGCGGCGGAATAGAAGATGGCATCGGCCTCGGCCAGCCCGGCGGCAAAGGCGTTGACAAGACAGTTGCCGTCATAGGCGGAATCAAAGCGCAATTCGCCCCCGACCGTGGGCACGCCGAAGCAGTTGCCATAACCGCCGATCCCCGCCACGGCCCCGGCCAGCAAATGGGTGGTTTTCGGGTGGGACGGCGCGCCGAAACTCAGCGCGTTCATCGCGGCCACGGGCCGCGCCCCCATGGTAAAGACATCGCGCAGGATGCCGCCCACACCGGTCGCGGCCCCCTGATAGGGTTCGATATACGACGGGTGGTTGTGGCTTTCCATCTTGAAGACCAGCGCCTGCCCGTCGCCGATATCGACGACGCCCGCATTCTCGCCCGGGCCGCAGATGACCTGCGGTCCCGTGGTCGGCAGGGTGCGCAGCCATTTCTTCGAGGACTTGTAGGAACAATGCTCGTTCCACATGGCCGAGAAGATACCCAGTTCGGTGAAGGTCGGCGCGCGGCCGATGATGGTCAGGATGCGGTCGTATTCCTCGGGTTTGAGGCCGTGGGCTGCGACAAGCTCGGGGGTGATCTCGGGATCTGTCATGCTGGGCCTCCGCGGTCTTGACGGCTCATAGGTCATGGGAACGAGAGTGAAAAGCCGGGAGAAGAGACCGCATCGCAAGAGGCGCGCGGGCTTTGCCGCCTTGCAGCATCACACGAGGGCATCTCGGCTGGCCACGGCCCGCGCGCACCCGTCCTTGGCGCGACCGCCCCGGCGCCAAAAAAAAGCCGGGCGCGAGGCCCGGCCAAGTCCAACAGGGAGGTATGAAGTTGATGCGCAAGATTGCAGCGCCAACCTCGATTGAGGAAATAATGGGCACCCCGTGGCCGATCAAGCGAAACAGCCCGACTTCCTGCACATTGCGGATATGCAGTGGCTGCATGGCAACTGGAACGGGTCAGGCTTCGCCCAGATCGCGCAGTCGCCGGCGATGGGCGATCACCTCCTCGGTGACGAAGTCGCGGAAGATGGCGATGCGCTTGGACTGTCGAAGCTCTTCTGGATAGGCAAGGAAAACCGGCACTTCGCCGCTTTCGATATCCGGCAGGACCCGGACCAGCTCGGGCATGTCCTCGGTCACGTAGTCGGGCAGGACGCCGACACCCAGATTGTTGATCACGCCCTGCAGCACACCGAAATAGTTGTTGACCGACAGAAGGCTGGCCGGCTCGAGGCCAAGAAGGTGCTGCACCAGTGTCGCCCCGGCGCTGACCTGTGCAGAGGTCGGGCTCTGGCAGATCAGCCGGTGCCGCGCCAGATCGGCGCTGGTCTCGATCGCGCCATTGGCCTGAAGATAGCTGCGCGAAGCGTAAAGCCGCATCCGGATCGACATGAGCCGCTTGCGGATCAGGTCCGCCTGGCTTGGCTCCTTCATGCGGATGGCGACATCGGCCTCGCGCATCGGCAGGTCAAGCACGCGTTCTTCCAGCATCAGGTCGATCTTCAGCTCGGGGAACTTTTCGTAAAGCTTGCCCAGACGCGGCACCAGCCAGAGCGTGCCGAAACCGGTGGTCGTGGTCACCTTGAGCTGGCCGAAGACCTCTTCCTCGCTGTCGCGGATCCTTGCTGCGGCAGATTCGAGGCGCTTGTTCATCGCCCGCGTCGCGTCAAAAAGCAGTTCGCCCTGTTCGGTCAGGATCAGCCCGCGCGCATGGCGGTGGAACAAGGTCGTGCCAAGCGATTCCTCGAGGTTGCGGATCTGTCGGCTGACGGCCGACTGGCTTAGCCGCAGCGCATCGCCCGCATGCGTCAGACTGCCCGCATCGGCCACCGCGTGAAAGATCCTCAGCTTGTCCCAGTCCAGCATTGCGAAAACCCAAACATACTAAACACCGCCTTACGCGTCCGGCACCGTCCAAGGCAAACGGAACCGGTGCCTGTCACACGTTTGCGAAGCGGAAACAGCGAATGCGTGACAAACCGTCCCTGCACTGCACAGAATGCGACATGAT
>JAFIEN010000265.1 GCA_020832515.1 Rubellimicrobium sp.
CATCACCGAATTCGGCCTGTTCATCGGGCTGGAAGGCGATATCGACGGCATGGTCCACCTGTCCGACCTGACCTGGGAAGGCCGGGGCGAGGATGTGATCGGCGATTTCCGCAAGGGTGACATGGTCAAGGCCAAGGTTACCGAAGTGGATGTCGAGAAGGAGCGCATCTCGCTCTCGATCAAGGCGCTCGACGGCGACCCCTTCGCCGAGGTGGTGGGCGGCGTGAAGCGCGGCTCGGTGATCACGGTGTCGGTCAGCAAGATCGAGGACGGCGGGATCGAGGTCGAATACGAGGGCATGAAGAGCTTCATCCGCCGCTCGGACCTGTCGCGCGATCGTTCCGAACAGCGTCCCGAGCGCTTCCAGGTGGGCGACAAGGTCGATGTGCGCGTGACCAATGTCGACAGCAAGACCCGGAAGCTGGGCCTGTCGATCAAGGCGCGTGAGATCGCCGAAGAGAAGGAAGCGGTCGAGCAGTACGGCTCGTCCGATTCGGGCGCAAGCCTGGGCGATATCCTGGGCGCTGCCCTGAAGGGCGATCGCTGAGGCCACAGGCCTTCGGGTTTGCCACAACCCCCGCTGCCGTGAGGCGGCGGGGGTTTTTCCTTGTCCGGGGGGGGCCACCCGGGCCTTGGCCAGCCTGCGGAAGGGATGGGTCTGCAACGGGGAAGGATGCCTTTGGCGGTTCACCCAACCTGTTGCCGCCGGGTGCGGTGCTTGCCATCGCCCGCCCTGTGGGCGGGTGAAGCCCGCAAGACGCCGGGCCGGACCTGTGCCAACCCCTTCGCCCGACACCACCCACCGACCCGACGCCTTGGTCGGCGGTCCGCCTTATCCGCCCGGGTTTGCCGACCGTGACAGCCAGTCCGTCAGCTCCGGTCGCAGGCTCACGTCGCCGCGCGCAAGGCCGGCCTCGATCAGCGCGCGGGCTTCCTTGAGGTCGATCCGGCGCAGCAGGTGCTTGACCGGCCCGACCGATGCCGGGCGCATCGACAGCATCGGGAACCCCAGTGCCGCAAGCGCCACTGCCTCGATCGGCCGGCCGGCATCCTCGCCGCAGAACGACAAGGGCGTGCCGGCCTCGCGGCAGCGCGCGACGATCCCGGCAAGAAAGCGCAGGTAGCTTGAGTTGAGGGTGTCATAGCGCCGCCGGACGCGCTCGTTCTCGCGGTCGGCGGCGAAGAAGAACTGCTTGAGATCGTTGCCGCCGACCGACATGAAATCGACCTCGGCAAAGAAACAGGCCGGCGCGAAGGCCAGGCTTGGCGTCTCGAGCATCGCGCCGACCTCGATCGTGACGGGCAGCGGATGGCCAAGGATGCGTTCGCGCGCGACGGCCTTGTCCAGCTCGGCACGTGCTGCGCGGTATTCCTCGGGGCTGGCGACAAAGGGAAACATCACCGCCAAAGGCCGGCCCTTGGCGGCCCGGATCAGCGCCTGCAACTGCATCCGCAGCACGCCCGGCTTGTCGAGCCCCACCCGGATCGCCCGCCAGCCCATCGCCGGATTCGGCTCGTCATTGGGCTTGAGATAGGGCAGCACCTTGTCCGATCCGATATCGAGGGTGCGGAAGGCAACCCGCTTGCCCTGCGCGCTGTCCATCACCCTGGCGTAAAGCGCCTCAAGCTCGCCACGGCGGGGCATCTTGTTGCGCACCAGGAACTGAAGCTCGGTCCGGAAAAGCCCCACGCCCTCGGCCCCCGAGGATGGCAGCGACGGCAGATCAGCCATCAGGCCGGCATTCATGTGCAGCGCCACCTCGGTGCCGCAGAGCGTCCGGGCCGGTTGGTCGCGGATCGAGCTGTAGCGCTCCTGCGCGCGGGTCTGCATGGCCAGCTTGTCGCCAAAGGCCTTGCGGACCTGATCGTCCGGGCGCAGATGGACGATGCCCTGATCGCCGTCCACCAGGATCGGGTCGCCGTTCAGCGCCTCGGCCGTAATGCCTTTGGCATGGACAACCAGCGGAATGGCCCAGGCGCGGGCGACGATGGCGGCATGACTGCCGACCGATCCCTCTTCGAGCACGACCCCGCGCAGCGACTTGCCATAGTCCAGAAGCTCGCCCGGGCCGATGTTGCGGGCGACAAGGATCGGATTGTCGGGCATCTCGGCGCCGGTCTCGCGGCCCTGGCCGGTCAGGATGCGCAAGAGCCGGTTCGAGAGATCGTCCAGATCGTGCAGCCGGTCGCGCAAGTAAGGATCGGCCGCCTGTCCCATGCGCAGCCGGGCCAGCGACTGTTCCTTTTCGACCGCCGCCTCGGCCGAAAGGCCATTGGCGATATCCGACTCCATCCGGCGCAGCCAGCCGCGGGAATTGGCGAACATTCGGTAGGCCTCGAAGACCTGCACCTGATCGGCGTCGATGGTGATCGCCTCGGCCAGCATCTGGTCGACATTCCCGCGCAGATTGTCGATCGCCTCGCGCAGGCGGCGGGCTTCGGTCTCGGGGTCGTCCGAGAACGGGTTGGTGACAAGGACGCGGGGTTCGTGCAGGTAGACGCGCCCCGCAGTCGACCCCTCCTGCCCGACGGTGCCGCGGATCATCACCGGCTGCTTGTGGCGCGGCGAAAGCGCGCCGCTGTCGCCGTTCACGAAGACACCCAGCTCGGTCATCTCGGCCAGCACCATGGCCACCACCTCGAGCGCATAGACCTCGTCATGGGTGAAGCGGCGGGCGGAAAGGGACTGGACGACGAGCACGCCCAGCACCTCGCCCAGACGCTGGATGGGAATGCCGCAGAAGCTGGAATAGCGTTCTTCACCCGTCTCGGGCATGTAGCGAAAGCCCGGCTCGGCCGGGGCGTTGGCGGTGTTGACGACCCGGCGCAGGCGCGCGGTGCGTCCGACAAGGCCTTCGCCCAGACGCATCCGGGTCTGGTGCACGGCGGCGCGGTTCAGCCCCTCGGTCGCGCAAAGTTCCAGCGTCTCGCCGTCGCGGAAGAGGTAGATCGAACAGACCTCGGTCGCCATGGAATCGGCGATCAGCTGCACGATCCGGTCCAGCCGCGTCTGGCCTGCACTGTCCTCGGCCATGGCCGCGCGCAGGCGGCCGAGCAGCTTGCGGCTTTCGGTCTCGGAACGTTCGGGCATCGGCCTCCCCGGGCGGCTTTCGGCGGGCGTTCTCTGCGCCCCGGCCCGTTAGATCACAACGTCAGGGAGAGGGGAACGGGAAGATTGACATCGCAACCTAGGTTCCCGCAGGCGTATGGCTTGCGGAAGCAACCGATGCATGGGCCAACCGGGGCCCGTTGACCTTGGTCGCGCCGGGTGCTTAGGCGACGGGCAGGACGAAGGAGGGCGAGATGGCCATCTATTCCGCGATCACCACCCTGCCCGGGCAGGCTGCGGCCGAGGCGCTTGCCGAGACGCTCGATGCGCTCGAGCTGCCGCCCGCGGCGCTTGGCGTCTTCGAGGTCGAGGACGGCTCGGGCCTGTACGAAGTGGCCGCCTATTTCGAGGAGAGGCCCGACGGCGTGGTGCTTGCCCTGATCGCAGCCAGCCATGGCGCACGGGATTTCGCGGTCTCGGAAGTGCCCGACGTGGATTGGGTTGCCCATGTGCGCCGCGAACTGGCCCCGGTCGAGGCGGGCCGCTTCATCGTGCATGGCAGTCACGATGCCGATCATCTGCCCGAAGGAAGGATCGCCCTGTTGATCGAGGCGGCGATGGCCTTCGGCACCGGGCATCACGGCACGACACTGGGCTGCCTCTTGGCGCTTGACCGGCTGGCCGATGAGGGCGTGGTCGCCCCGAAGGTTGCCGATGTCGGCTGCGGCACGGCCGTGCTGGCGATGGCCGCGGCGCGGCTTTGGGGCGAGGCGCTGTCGGCGCCGGTGCTGGCCGCGGATATCGATCCGGTCGCAGTCGAGGTGGCGTCGGCCAATGTCGTGGCCAATGGCCTGAGCGACAAGGTGCACTGCCTCGAGGCGGCGGGCTTTGACGCGCCCCGGATCGCGGCTGCGGCCCCCTTCGATCTGGTCTTCGCCAATATCCTCAAGGGCCCGCTCATCACGCTTGCGCCCGCGATGGCCACGCATGTCGTGCCGGGGGGGTGGGTGATTCTCTCTGGCATCCTGAACGAACAGGCCGACGAGGTGCAGGAGGTTTATGCACGCGCCGGGTTCAATCCGGGGTATCGGGACAGGATTGGAGAATGGACGACGCTTTGTTTGCGCCGAATTTCATAAAAGCCCGCGAATTCAAGGCGCAGTCCGGCGCGCTGCCCCAGTTTCGCCACATTTTTGGGCCACTTTCGGCATCGTGAGGTGGGGGCCTCGCAAGGAGGCTGCCATGTCTCGGGATGTGATGACTTTCGACGAGCGTTTGCGCCGTCTGACCCGCAAGCACCGCCGCATGGCGAACGGTGTCATCTATCGCATCGGTGCCGACGGTCTGATCCAGTCGCATCCCCGCCGGCGTGCCCCGCGCTTTCCATTGCAGGGCCTTGCGATCCTTTTCGCTGCAGCCTTTCTGTTCAAGGGCTTTCTCTATGCATCCCTGACGCCGGTGGTCTATGACGAACGGGTCGCCCTGCTCGAGCAGGGCACGATCGTCGAGCGTGCCGGAGCCTGGATGATGCAGCCCGATCCGGCGACGGTCTGGCTGGGAGCGATGCTGGCGCCGCTTCTGCGCTAGGACGCAACTGCGGTCACTTGCCGCGCGGGACAGGATCTTTCTCGGGAAAAAGGCCGCAGACATATGCCTGCGGCCTTTGTTGTGTCATGGCCTAGGCCTGCCGAGGCGCTTATGTTCCGTAGAACGGCGCCCCGCGCTTCAGCGCGTCTTGCCGGCGGCGATCAGATCGATGTCGCCACGGCACAGGCCGATGTCGTCAAGCTCGCGCGCCGAAAGGCGCGACAGCATGTTGCGGGTGATCCGCGCGTCGTTCCAGTCCTGAACGGAGTGGGCGAAGCCCAGAACCATGCCGGTGATGCGCGCACGAAGGCCAGCGGCGTCGTGGATGCGGGTCGTGTCGATGGTGGTCATTGCGGTTGTCCTTGCAACGGGGCCGCCCTGTTTGGCGGGCGGCGTGATGTCTGATGAGCGGGAGATAATCCGCCCCCATTTCCCGCGCCAGATCCCCGGACTGCATAGCTCATTTGCACTTTCTGCATGACATGCCGGATTGTTAAGCGTTTGTGAAAAAAGCGTGAATCCGGACGGTCGCGATGTCGTTTCTGCGCTGCGGCATGCCGGAATCAGCTGGCGATCGTGGCGTTTTCATGGGCGCGGCGCCCGGCGCGGTTTCACAAAGGCGCTTGGCCTGTGTTCGCTCTTTGTGCTAGCTGTTGCACAAGAGCAATAATCCGAGGGGCAATCATGCGGGTTCTGGGGATCGATCCGGGACTGCGCAACATGGGCTGGGGCGTGATCGAGGTTTCGGGCACGCGGATCGCTCATGTCGCAAACGGGATCTGCAACTCGACCGGGGCCGATCTTGCGGTGCGACTTCTGGACCTGCACCGGCAGCTTACGGCGGTGATCGCGACCTGGGCCCCGACAGAGGCAGCGGTCGAACAGACTTTCGTGAACAAGGACGGGGTCGGCACGCTGAAGCTGGGTCAGGCGCGGGGGATCGCGCTTCTGGTGCCGGCGCAGGCGGGGATCGCGGTGGGTGAATATGCGCCCAATGCCGTCAAGAAGGCGATCGTCGGCGTAGGCCATGCCGACAAGGCGCAGATCGCCCATATGGTGCGGCTGCATCTGCCGGGGGTCGCGCTGGCGGGTCCGGATGCCGCCGATGCGCTGGCCATCGCGATCTGCCATGCCCATCATCTGCAGTCGAACGGCCATCTCGAGGCGGCGCTGGCGCGGGCAGGTGTGGCCGGGACGGCGCCCCCCCCCCCCGACCCCGGGACCGCGCGCTGCTCGGCCGCCTCTCGGGCCCGCATGAATATAGCGGGGCCGCCC
>JAFIEN010000266.1 GCA_020832515.1 Rubellimicrobium sp.
GTGGCCGGCCGGCTGCATCCGCGGCTGGGCCGGCCACATGACCCGATCCGCATCTGAGGCTGCACCCTGTCCGACACTGCCCGCGCTTCCAGGCCCCGACCACAGGTTGCCTGCCGGCCGCCACGATGGCAGGCTGACCCCGATCTCATGCAAGGAGTTTCCCGATGCTGCTGGCGATCGCACTGGGCATTGTGCTGACGGCTGGACCCCGGGTGCCTGCCCCGCCCGGCACCGCCTTCGAAGATCTGCACCCGGCCGAGTTCGTCTCGCCGGCGAAACGGGTGGTGATCTATCCTTTCGAGGGCGAGGTTCACATGCACTCGGACCGTCCGATGCCGCCCGCCCTGCAGGAGATGTTCGACACCGATTTCAGCCAGAGCACCTATTTCTCGGCGCTTGCCATGTCGCACGACGGCGGCTGGGGCTTTTCGACGACGGTCAATTCCCGCGCCGCCGCACGCAAGATCGCGATGCTGGAATGCCTCAATGTCAACACCCGGTGCCGCCTGATTGCCGAGATCCTGCCCGTGGGTTTCGTGCCGCTCGCACCGGGCGAGATCACGCTGACGCCGGAAGTCGCCGAACACTGGATGACCTTTGTCGACCTTCCGGGGATCAAGGCCTTTGCGGTCAGCGGCGACGGGGCCTATGCCTATCTCTGGAACATGCCCAGCCAGGATGAGGCCGACCAGATGGCACTTGCCGATTGCGAGGCCTTCCGCATGACGGATCTGACCCGGGTTCCGGACCTGCCCTGCATCCTGCTCCCGCAGCCCTGATCGCATGCCACCGCGCCCGTCCTGCCGCCACCCGTCCTGCCGCTTCTGGCGCGCCTTCCCCGGACCGAAGGCGCCGGCAACCAAAGGAACCCTGACATGAGCCTTGTCACCGCACTCGTCCTTGAGCGGCGCGGCGTGCTTGCGCTGCGCGAGATCGACCTGCCGCAGGACCCCGGCCCCGGCGAGGTGCGGATCGCCATCGACACTGTCGGCATCTGCGGGTCGGACCTGCATTACTATAAAGAAGGGCGGATCGGCCCCTTCGTGGTCGAGGCGCCGATGGTGCTGGGCCACGAGGCCGCGGGCGTCGTCGTCGAACTGGGCGCCGACGTCACCGGCCTTGCGGTCGGTGACCGCGTCTGCATGGAGCCGGGCATTCCCGATCCCGCCTCGCGCGCGGCGCGGCTGGGGCTTTACAACATCGACCCGGCGGTGCGGTTCTGGGCGACGCCGCCTGTCCATGGCGTATTGACCCCGCATGTCGTCCATCCGGCGGCCTATACCTTCCGCCTGCCCGACAACGTCAGCCTGGCCGAAGGCGCCATGGTCGAGCCCTTCGCCGTCGGCATGCAGGCGGCGGCGAAAGCGGGCATCCGGCCCGGAGACACGGCGGTGGTTCTGGGCGCGGGACCCATCGGGACAATGGTCGCCCTTGCCGCCCTGGCCGGGGGCTGCGCGCGCGTGGTGATCGCCGATCTTGCACGGCCCAAGCTTGAAATCGCCGGGCGTTATGACGGGGTGATCCCCGTCGACATCACGCGCGAGGATCCGGCCGCTGTCGTGGCCGGTCTGACCGATGGCTGGGGTGCCGATCTGGTCTTCGAATGCTCGGGTTCGGCGAAGGCCTGGGACGGGGTGCACGGGCTGCTCCGTCCGGGTGGTGCCGTCGTCGTGGTGGGCCTTCCCGCAGCACCCGTCCCCTTCGACTTCGCTGCCGCCACCACAAGGGAGATGCGGATCGAGACGGTCTTTCGCTATGCGCATCAATATGACCGGGCGATCGCGCTGATGGGCTCGGGCAAGGTGGACCTGCGGCCGCTGATCTCGGACACCTACGCATTCGCCGACAGCATCGCCGCCTTCGACCGCGCGCGCGAGGCGCGGCCCGAGGACGTCAAGCTGCAGATCCGCGTCGCCTGAGGCCGGCCATGGACGGGTTTGTGGCAGCGATCGATGGGGGCGGGACGAAGACGGCCGCAGCCATCGCCGACCGGACGGGGCGGGTGACGGTACTGCCGGAACTGGGGGGGTGCAATCCGCAGGACAATCCCGGTTGGGCCGACACGCTGCAGAGCGCCATTGCCGCGATCACGGCGCGTGGAGCGCCCTCCTTCACCATCGCGGGTCTGCCCGGTCATGGCGAGGTGCCGGACCATGACCGCGCGATGGAGCGGCTGGTGACCGGCCTTCTGCCGCAGGCCGATGTGATCAACGATGTGGCCATGGCCTGGCACGGGGCCTTCGCCGGGGCCGAGGGGGTACTTGTGCTGGCCGGCACCGGGTCGATGGCGATGGCTGCAGGTCCTGCGGGTCTGCACCGGGTCGGAGGCTGGGGCGATCTGATCGGGGACGAGGGCAGCGCGTTGTGGATCGGGCAAGAGGCACTCCGGCTATGCGCCCAGGCCTGGGACGGGCGGCGGGGGGCCGCCGATCGGGCCTTTGCCGAGGCGCTTTCGGTACGGCTGTCACTGGTCGCGGATCACCCGTTTCCGTTTCTCGACTGGCTGATGCAGCAACCCCATCCCCGCATCGCGATGGCCGGCGTCGCGCGGCATGTCGATGCGCTGGCCGATGCAGGCGATGCGGTGGCGCAAGCGATCCTCGCGCGGGCGGGCGAGGAACTGGTCATTCAGGCGCAGGCTGTTGCGGGCCGGGCCGGGCTTGGCAGGGGCTTTGACTGGACGTCGGCGGGATCGGTCCTGCGCAGCCGGACGGTGGCGCAGGCAGTCGCCCAAGGGTTGGGCCGGGCGCCGATCCAACCCCGGCTCGACGCCCTGCGCGGGGGCTTGTGGCTGGCGGCCGAACGGGCGGGCTGGGCACCCGGTCAGGCGTTTCGCGCAAGCCTCGCCCGTGGGGAAGGTGACGACCAGTCGCTTGCCGCAGCGCGGCACTGATCCATGCCCCGGCACCTGCGACCAGCGGCAGATCGATGCGAACCAACCTCGCTCCACCGCCTGTTCCGCGCCAGACAGGAGCCGCTAACCCGGGGTTAACCGACTTCGGTTATCGCTGACCCCGTTCCCGGTGAACCCAATTCCGGTGACGAACCCAGCGAAGGCAAGCTCAGCATGTCACCTGGTCGCCGCCATCTTGTGTCAAGGCGCTTCCCGCCGCTCTGCGATCCCGGGGGTGAGGCGGCATCGTCCCTGCGCAACCACCGTCCGGCAATGGGGCCCCTGTTCTGGGTCGGGGGATGGGTCGCGCTGTTCAGCCTGACCCTCGTCCTCGTTTCCTGATCTTCAGCCCGCGGCCCGCATCGCACCGGAGGGTTCGCAAGCCCATCCCGTCGCATGCGCCTCGGACCAGAGCGAATCGATTGCGCGCAGTTCGGCAGGGTCGATTCCGTCCAGATGGTTCCAGTAATCCCCGCTCGGCACCATATAGGCAAGAGCCCGCTCACGCTCCAGCGCCGCATCGACGGCACCTTGGTCAAAGCGCATCGCCCGCGTCGCCTCGAGGCCTGCCCGCTGGGGCAGCGCCCGCGGAAACACAAGGCGCGAGCGGGGCGCATCCGACAGGTTGACGCAGGCGCAGCCATCCCGCGCGGCCAGGATCTGAAGCCGCCCCGCCTTGGCTTCGAGGCTTTGCAGCGTGACATCGGCACGCAGCGGATCGGGCGTGCCGACACCGTAGAAGTGGCTGGGGCCGCTGGCCGGATAGATCATGTCGCAGCCAATGAAGCACATAACCGCAGGCCTGAGCCGCGCCAGGGCCCAATAGGCGGCGGTAAAGGCCATCGTGCCGCCGGCATAGACGAATCCGCCATATTCGTTCTGCGCAGGCACATAGTCGTGGAAGGTTCGGATCTGCTGTCCCGGCTTAACAACCTCGGGCATGCGATCCTCTGGAAAATCACCGGCATGGATCAGCCAGTCCCAGTCGGGCCGCACCCGCCAGGCATTGTTGATCGCGACGATCCGGTCGAAGGTCGACCGCTCGAGGCCTTGGGCGCGGATGGCATCGGGGGCACTCCCGATCACGAGCACGATGGGGCGGTCGTCGGTCCGAGGCATGACAATGATCCTGTGAAGTGTCGTCCCGAGGCATTTAGTCCATCCGCCGCCCGGGTAAACAACCGACATGACGAATGCGCAGCGACGTCGTGCCTGCGGTTCGGCGCCCGGCGCGGCCCGACCGCTGCCGATCCGGCATTGCCCCTTCCCCCCACCCCGGTGCTTGCTGTAGCCTTGTGGCGATACCGAAAGGATGTGGGCATGGGATGTCTTGCGCGGCTCGTAAGCTGTGTCGCAGTTGCGGCGGCCTTTGCGGTGCAGACCGCTTGGGCCGACGACGGGGCTGGCTTCACCCTTCCGACCTTCTTCCAGGCTGACGGGATCGAAGCCCCGAACGTCCTGCGTATCCGCGCCGAACCGGCCCGCGACGCGGCCGTCCTGGGCGCCGAGCGCGCCGGGGCACGCAATATCGAGGTGGTGGAATTCGACGCCACGGGCAACTGGGCGCGGGTGCATGTGGGCGGCGTGACGGGCTGGGCCAGGACAGGGCAGATGTCGCCCCAGGCGGCCGTCTGGGATGCCGGAAAGCTGCCGCCGACCCTGCGCTGCTTTGGCCGCAACCCCGCCTGGTCCTTCCGGATCGACGGCGACACCGTCATGCTGACCACGGCCCAGCGGGCCGAGGCCGCGCTGCGCCTGAGCCAGGTGCTCGACACCCAGACCCCCCGCGATCCGCGCCGGGCCTTTGTCGCCACGCAGGGCAGCCAGTCGATCACCGCGGTGATGGTGCCGAAACTGTGCACCGACCCCCGCGACGGGAATGTCTACGGCCTCGACGTGACGGTGATCGTCGACAACCGGATGGAGACGGGCTGCTGCTCGATCTCGCGCTAGGAAAGGATATGCCATGAACAAGGTGACCGAACTGACCCGGGGCAAGCCGGTCAAGAACCCCGATGTCGACACGCTCCGCCTTGACCTGACCGCCTCCTTCCGCTGGTTCGCGCGTCTGGGAATGCACGAAAGCGTCGCCAACCATTTCAGCGTAGCGACCTCCGAGGACGGCAAGCAGTTCCTCATGAACCCGCGCGGGATTCATTTCGCGCGCATCAGGGCGTCGGACCTGCAACTGCTGGACGCCGACGATGCCGAAGCGATGAACCGCCCCGACGCGCCCGACCCGACCGCATGGTTCATCCACTCCCGCATCCACCAGCGCCTGCCCCATGCGCGCTGCCTGATGCATCTGCACCCGCGCTATGCCACGGCGCTTGCCGCGCTCGCCGACAGCACGATGCTGCCCATCGACCAGAACACGATGCGCTTCTACGACCGCGTCGCCATCGACGACGGCTTCGGCGGCATGGCCCTGTCGGACAACGAAGGCGACCGTCTGGCCGCCATTCTGGGCGACAGAAAGGTGCTGCTGATGGGCAACCACGGGGTCCTTGTCGCCGCCCCCACCGTGGCCGAAGCCTTTGACACGATGTACTATTTCGAGCGCGCGGCCGAAACGCAGATCCTGGCCCTGTCCACCGGCCGGCCGCTGCGCATCGCCGCCCACGAGGTTGCACGGCAGACGGCCGAGGATTGGGACAACTACGGCCAGCTCTCCATCGACCACATGGCCGAAGTCCGCGCCATCCTCGACCGCGAAGAGCCCGAGTACCGTCAGTAAGGCCGGACCACCCCGCCCGATCCGCGCAACGCCCGCACCGGAGGGCAAGGCCAAAGGCTCGAACCCGGGCTCGCGCCTACGCGCCGCCATGAGTGCGCGGCCCGCCGCCGGGAGGCATCGCCGGTCAAGACGGCATGCCGGGAAGGCCGGCCAGCGCCGGGTCCTCCGCGCCCTCTGCGCCCGGACGCATGCGCAGGATGGCGAGGCTGTCCTGCAGCTCGGC
>JAFIEN010000267.1 GCA_020832515.1 Rubellimicrobium sp.
GGGGGGGCCCCCCCCCCCCTGCAGTAATTTGGCCAAATTCCTGCCCGCCCGGCCGCCAGCCCGACGCCGCCAGCAGCACCTGCCGCCTTAGCCGGTCTCTACGCAATGTCGCCGGAAGGCGCTTTTCAGCATGTCGAGCTCGGCCCGCAAAAGGTCGATCTCGGACCGCAGGTCGTCCGACAACGGCTCGCCCGCGATCAGCGCGAAATGCGCAAGCCGCGCCCCGCTGGTGCGATCGCAGATGACGAAGGTCTGCACCCCGTCCGAGATCGCCTCGGCCGGGATCGGCACCCGCACCGACCAATACCCGGCTTCGCGCAAGGGCTCGACCCTGATCCCCGCAAGCGGGTTGTTGAGATGCGTCACGACAAGCGCGGGCGTGGCGGTCGAGCCGGCAAGCACCCCCTCCCACACCCCGCCGACAAGCCGCGTCTTGGTCAACGTCATCTGCGACATGGTTCGTCCCCTCTCCCGCCTCGAAATCGCTGCCCGGTGAAAGGGCCTGCCGGTTCCGCGTCATCCACTGCAAGCCCGCGCAATCGGGCCGCACCGCCATGCATCCCCTGTCACGCCCTAAAGCTCGGCCCGCGGATAACGGCAGAGCGTCAGATCGCGCAAGGTGATCTGATTCATCTCCGGCCCCTCGAAGATCAGATCGACCCACATCCGCTCGATCCGGCGCTCGTTCATGCGGGTATAGGCCAGATCGAACTCGACCGTGACCGCCCTTGACCGAAGATCGAATTCGCGGACGACCTGTTCGGTGTTCGGGCCGTGGCGGATGTTCAGCCGCGCGAAGATCTCGATGCGCTTCTCGGTCTCGACCACCGCGTCCAGCCGCACGAGATGACGCCGGAGAAGACCCGAACAGGCCGCATCAGGCAGGTCGAGCGCAAGACTGAGGAACCCGCCGTCGAAGCGGAAGACATCCATCCGCACGGCGAAGGGCGCAAGGTCATCTGGTCCGCTGTTGCGCAACTGGCGCAGGGTCACTTCACTGACCTGACAATCATGAAAGACGGTCACCTCGTCGCCGATCATCGTGCGGTTCGTGGCGCCGACCATGCCCTTCTGCGCCAGCGGGCCACGCCAGAGCTGCGGACGCCAGCCCCAATCGCTGCCCGAGGGTCGGGGAAAGCTGACCGAACCGACACGCGGCAGGGCAAGCCGGCTGTCGGCCACGAAGATCACCTCGTCCAGCCGCTGCCGCAGCGCCTGTGCCTGGGCACGGTCGCGGCGCAGTTGCGAAAGTTCGGCCACC
The DNA here is from genome assembly GCA_020832515.1 of Rubellimicrobium sp. Taxonomy (GTDB): domain Bacteria; phylum Pseudomonadota; class Alphaproteobacteria; order Rhodobacterales; family Rhodobacteraceae; genus JAFIEN01. Next base: position 1,262 of record JAFIEN010000267.1, read on the forward strand.
GGCGCGCGCTGCGCGATCCGCGCCCAACGGCGCAGGGCGCGGGCATGAAACAACCGGTCGATCAACCGCCCGAGACGGCCGCGCTGGCGCCCCGTCACCAATGCCCCGCCCACGGCCTGCGGCACCGGCGCCAAGTGCTGCGCGCCCCGGGCCAGTTCGCCCGTCGTCTCGTCTGTGGTCGTCGCAGTCACATCCGCACCCTTCACCTGTCGCCACGCAGGACCACGGTCCCGCAGCACTGTCGTGCCAAAATGTTTCGAAAAAGGAAACAGTCCTGCTGCTCTGCCGCTCCGGCTACCTGCGCCGGTTCGCCTCCAGCAATGCCTCGATCGCCCGGTACATCAGGTTCAGCGCCTCGCCCGAGGTCAGCGGCTGTGCCGCATGGCCGCGCACGCTGATCGTGGCAAGACGGTTGCCGACATCGAGGAAGGCGCGCCATTCCTCGCCCTGCAATCCCGCGACCATGGGTGCAGCGATATCCTCGAACTGCACCGCGACAAGGCCGGTCGTCCGCTCGAGCTGAGTCACGCGGATCGCCTCGGGCGCGCCCTGCGGGCTTAGCAGCGTGGCCCCGCGCGGGCTTGTCAGGAGACGCGCCAGATCCTCTTCGGCCCCCGCGACGGCCGCGCTGCCCGGCGGGCCAAGCTGCAACGTCACGAAACCATCGCGCCCGGCGGCGTCCGGAGCACCGATCAGCCGGGTGCAGGATGCCATGACCGCAAAGCCCGCGGACGCCCGGCTTCTGCGCGGATCGACGCAATAGCCCTCGGGGCCCTTGGCGATGGCGGCCCCGTTCAGCAGCGGCAGGCTGGTCACCGGCGATGATGGCGTCGGCAGGTCGCAGGCGGCAAGCGCGGTCAGGGCGGCAACGGCACCCACCCGTGCGGCCCGTCGTCCCGCAGACGACAGGAACGCCATGCGCCATGCGGTGGCGCGACGCCGAAAGCCTGTGAAAGCCTGTCCCGAAGATGCCGTCATGCCAGCGCATAAAGCGCGCGCCGGTCGCGATCACAACCGCGGGTGCGACCACGGCCTGCGATCTTGCTCGATCTGTGGACAGCGCGCCGCACAGTCGCCCCGAAGCGACCCGGAGCCAACCGACGAGGCGCGCGACGACACGGCGCTACAGCCATGCGCGCCGATTGCATTTCCCGGCATGGGGGCCTATTTCGACAGTCGACCCAAACGGCAGGCCCGATCATGAACTGGATCTCGAACTACGTCCGGCCGCGGATCAACTCGATCTTCTCGCGCCGCGAGGTTCCCGAGAACCTCTGGACGAAATGCGACAACTGCGGGACCATGCTGTTTCACCGCGAGCTTGCGGACAATCTGAACGTCTGCACGAATTGCGGCCATCACATGCCGATCACCCCGCGCGCCCGCTTTCACGCGTTGTTCGACGGGGGCATCTTCACCGAGGTCGAGGTGCCCGAGCCGATCGCCGATCCGCTGCAGTTCCGCGACCAGAAGAAATACACCGACCGCCTGCGCGATGCACGCAAGACCACGGGCGAGGCCGAAGCGATGCTGGTCGCCGAGGGCGAGATCGGGCGCACCCCCATCGTCGCGGCAGCACAGGACTTTACCTTCATGGCCGGGTCCATGGGGATGCATGTCGGAAATGCGGTGATCGCGGCATCGGAACGGGCGATCAAGCTTGGCCGGCCGCTCGTGCTGTTTTCGGCAGCCGGCGGCGCGCGGATGCAGGAGGGGATCCTGTCGCTGATGCAGATGCCGCGCACGACCGTGGCGGTGCAGATGCTGAAAGAGGCGCGCCTGCCCTATATCGTGGTGCTGACGCATCCGACGACCGGCGGGGTGACGGCGTCCTACGCGATGCTGGGCGACGTCCAGATCGCCGAGCCGAATGCGCTGATCTGCTTCGCTGGACCCCGCGTGATCGAGCAGACCATCCGCGAGAAGCTGCCCGAAGGGTTCCAGCGGGCGGAATACCTGCTTGACCACGGCATGCTCGACCGGGTGACACCGCGCGGCAAGCTGCGCGAGGAACTGATCCGGATCACGCGACTGCTGACCGGGCAGCCGCCCGCCGTGGCGGCCGAGCTTCCGCCGCCGGGGCCGGTCGAAACCACCGTGGACCTTGGCGGGGCTGCACGGAAGCCTGCCGAGGCGACCGATACGTCGCCCTGAGACGGCCGGGGTTTCCTGTGGACACAGGTTCGAGGCCTGCGCACGGGTCTTGCCCACCCCGAAGGCGACAGGCATGGGGTGGCCAAGGCACACGCGCCCCGCAACCATTTCCAACGGCACATCCCGATGACCCCTGACCCCGACCGTTCCGACGCCATCCTCGCCCGCATGATGGCGCTGCATCCCAAGGTGATCGACCTCACCCTCGACCGTGTCTGGCGCCTTCTGGCCGCCCTCGACAACCCGCAGGACCGGCTGCCACCGGTCGTCCATGTCGCCGGCACCAACGGCAAGGGCAGCACGCAAGCGATGATCCGGGCGGGGCTCGAGGCCGCGGGCGCGCGGGTCCATGCCTATACCTCGCCGCATCTGGAGCCCATCCATGAACGGATCCGGCTGGCCGGCACGCTGATCACCGAAGAGCATCTGACCCGGATGCTCGACCGTGCCTATGCGCGGAACGGGGGCGAAAGCATCACATATTTCGAGATCACGACCTGCGCCGCCTTCCTTGCCTTTGCCGAAACGCCCGCCGACTGGACCCTGCTCGAGGTGGGCCTCGGCGGGCGGCTGGATGCCACCAATGTCGTCGCGCGTCCCGCGCTGACGGCGATCACGCCGGTCGACCTCGACCATCAGGCCTTTCTTGGCGACACGATCGGACAGATCGCGGGCGAAAAGGCCGGGATCATGAAGCGCGGTGTCCCTTGCGTCGTGGCCCCCCAGCACCCGGAGGCGATGGAGGTGATCGAAGCCCATGCCGCCCGAACGGGCAGCCCGCTGATCGCCCATGGCCAGCACTGGCACGTCACCACGGAACGCGGTCGGCTGGTGTTTCAGGACGAACACGGCCTTCTTGATCTGCCGCTTCCAAATCTGCCGGGGCCCCATCAGATCGTGAACGCGGGCACTGCGCTGGCCGCGCTCAGGGCGCTGAACCAGCCCGACGCGGCCTTCGAGGCCGCCGTCACGCGCGCCGACTGGCCCGCGCGGATGCAGCGGCTGGCCGAGGGGAAGCTTGCCGATCTGGCGCGCCCGGCCGAACTGTGGCTCGACGGCGGGCACAATCCGGCGGCGGGCGAGGCGCTGGCGGCAACGCTTGCCGGCCTGCCGCCCCGGCCCACGCATCTGATCTGCGGGATGCTCAACACCAAGGATATCGGCGGCTACCTGCGGCCGCTGGCCAGGGTCGCGCAAAGCCTGACGGCGCTCTCGATCCCCGGCGAGGCGGCAACGATCCCCGCTCACGAAACCGCTGGCCATGCCGAAAGGGCTGGCCTGCCCGCCACCACCGCGGATAGCCTGCAAGAGGCGATTGCCGCGCTGGTCACGCGCGAGCCGTCGTCGCGTATATTGATCTGCGGCTCGCTTTACCTTGCGGGCCATGTGCTGAGGGAAAACGGATGATCCGACTGGCCTGTGCCGCCGCCGTGGCGCTTTACTCGACCCATGCCCAGGCGGCGATCGTGCATTTCTGCTGGGTGGGCGGGAACGGCTACACCATGACCGGCACGATGGAGTTCCCCGACGAGCTTCTGGATGCCGAGATGATCACCGAAGCCGATGTCACGCGGTTCAAGATCTCGGGCTACCTCGACGGGCAGCTGATCGGGACATGGAGCCTCGATCAACTGACACCCACGACCAGCTGGACCCTGCGCTACCTGCCCCGGACGATGGTCTTTCCGACCACCGAAGGGCCGCTTTCGGGATCCTATCAGGAGTGGAATGCCGATGGCACCGCGACGGATTGCGGCCCCGGCGGCTTTGGCTTCAACGCAGGGAACTACGCGCAGGATTTCTGCCTGAACGGGGTCTGGGTCGAGCCTTCGGGCGTGCCGCCCGCGACGCCCTTCGTGGCCCCGCCCCCCGCGCCCGACCGGTCCGATTGCGCGGGCCCTGCGTTGATCGGGTAAGGCGGGGTTCACCCCGCCCCTCACCCACCACCCGCCCGAAAACCCGGCATCCCGCCCAACGCCGCGCCGCTCGTTACCTCCCGCCCCCGGCCGGCGCCATGCTTCGCGTTTCACGCTTGATCCTGCCCCAAAGCCGGGTAGACCCCGCTCATCGGCAACAGCCCTGAGGATCCGGAATGCGGGAATGGTGGCGCGACGCGGTGATCTATCAGGTCTATCCCCGGTCCTATCAGGATACGAATGGGGACGGGATCGGCGATCTGCCCGGCATCACGCAGCGTCTTGGCCATATCGCCGCGCTGGGGGCCGATGCGGTGTGGCTGTCGCCCTTCTTCACCTCGCCCGACAAGGACATGGGCTATGACGTGTCCGATTACTGCGACGTCAATCCGCTGTTCGGCACGCTCGAGGATTTCGATGCGCTGATTGCCGAGGCGAACCGCCTGAACCTCAGGATCATCATCGACCAGGTGGTCAGCCACACCTCGGACCAGCATCCGTGGTTTCA
>JAFIEN010000268.1 GCA_020832515.1 Rubellimicrobium sp.
AACTCGAGCGCGCCGTCGCGGATCACCGTGAACATCGGCGCGCCCATGCCGGTCGCTATGGCACCAACCTGCGCATTGCGCGCCACGACAAGCCCCGCGACGGGCGTGCGCACCTCGGTCCTTGCCTGTTGCAATTCGACATTGGCCATTTGTGCCGCGATCAGCTCGCGCTGCGCCTCGGCCGACACGATCCCCTGTTCGGCCACCCGCACCCGCGCGCGGGCTGCGTCATACGCGGCTTCGGCCTGATCGGCCTGCGCCTGCGAGATGGTCCCCTGGTCACGCAACGCAAGGCTTCGGGTCGCGACACGCTGGGCCTCATCCGCGCTGGCCTGCGCTTCGATCAGCTGCGCCTGCGCCTGGGCGATGGCTGCCTCGACCGAGGCGCCTTGCGCGCGCAGTTCGCTCATCCGCAGATCGAGGGTCGAGCCGGACAGCAGCGCCAGCACCTGGCCGGCCTCGACCCGGTCGCCGATATCGGCCAGAAGCTCTTCGACGGCCTGCCCGTCGACCAGCGGCTGGACCTGCACTTCCTCGATCGGCTGGACAAGGCCCGACGCCATGACCCGGTCCCGCAACACGGCCGGCGCCACTCTCGACACGGTGATCGCCGGAAAGGCGACCGGCGGCCGGGTGGCGGCAGCGGTTGCAGCCTCGGCCGTCTGGGCCTGTGCGCTGCCTGCGGCGGCAAACAGGGCCAGGATGATGCCCAGAAGCGGGCGCACGGGCGCAAGCGCGCCCCGGTGTCCGGTCTTCGAAAGGTCACTCATTGTTGAACCTGCGGATTGGTCTGGGTGATTTCGTCCATCACCATGTCGATTGTTCGTTCGAAAAGCCGGGTCAGATCACTCCGCATCTGGCGACTTTCCGGGGCAAACGGCGTCATGTCGCGCACCAGCATCAGAAGGAACCGCGCATGCGGGGCAAAGCGCCGCTCGGCCTCGGGCAGGGGCAGGGCGGCAGCATGGGCGAAGACGCGCAGGAGCCTGTCACAGATCTGCGTCTCCATCCGCGCAAGGGCCTCGGCGATCTCGGGCTTGCGGCCAGCGGCGGCGATGATCTCGGTCCAGAGCGCATGCTCGACCAGACACCCTGCCTCCATCCGCTCGCGCAGGCCCGTGCGCAGGGCAGCCAGCGGGTCATCGGCGCTGACCACCAAGTGGAATTTCTGCTCGATCTCGTCAAGGTCGCGGGTGACGAGAGCCTCGACGATGGCGGACTTCGAGGCGAAGTAACGGTAGAAGTTCCCCGCACTCATCCCCGCCGCGCGGGCAAGGTCCTGCATCGAGGCACCGTCGAACCCCTTTTCCACAAAGGCCGTACGCGCCTGATCAAGGATCTCGCCACAGCGGGGATCGGCCGGGCGGATCTCGGGCGCGGCGTCAGGGCCGGCCTCGTCAAGCGTGTCGGGGGCGGAATCTGTCAGGTTCATGGGCATCGGTGGGATCGGTCCGGGAAGTCGGGCAAGGTCGGTCCTGACATAAATTCGGGGTAGAATGAACGTTTATTCACTTGCACGTGGCATTTCAATGGCCGGGGTGTGAATTTGCCGCGGCCGGCCTTGACCTTTCTGCAGCAACGCCCTTTTTTTGTGCGCATAACCGGCGCGCCGGCCCGATTCCGCGACGTGGCCGGCGTCGTCCCGCGCAGCCGTGCGGCTTGCCGTGGCGGGCCGGGCATGATCTGACGCAGGATCATCAGCCACGGCCGATGATCCAGGGACCGATCCATGCCTGAACCCGTGACCCAAGCGCTTCTGGACCGTCTCGCCGCCAGGCTCGGCGCGGACCGCCTGCTGCCTGCGCCCGCGCATCACTTCAGCGAACCGCGGGGACGCTACCGGGGCCAGGGCGTGGTGATCGCGCCCCGCAGCACCGAAGAGGTCGCAGCCATCGTCGCCCTTGCCGCGGCCGAGGGCGTGGGCATCGTGCCCTATGGTGGGGGCACCGGCCTTGTCGGCGGACAGATCATGGCCGAGGGGCCTGCGCCGCTGGTCCTGTCGCTGGAACGGATGACGGCGATCCGGGCGCTGCATCCGGCCGAGAACGTGATGATCGTCGAAGCGGGTTGCATCCTGTCCGAGGTCCAGCGCGCCGCCGAGGCGGCGGGGCGGCTCTTTCCCCTCTCGCTGGCCTCGGAGGGTTCGGCCCGGATCGGCGGCTTGCTTGCGACCAATGCGGGCGGGGCCAATGTGCTGCGGTGGGGCAACATGCGGGCGCTGTGCCTGGGCCTCGAGGTGGTGACGGCGCGGGGCGAGGTCTGGAACGGCCTGACCCGGCTGCGCAAGGACAATGCGGGCTATGACCTGCGCGACCTGATCATCGGTTCGGAAGGCACGCTGGGCGTGATCACGGCGGCCGCATTGCGCCTTGTGCCTCGCCCGCCCGTGACGGGGACGGCGCTGCTGGCCGTGCCCTCGCCCGAGGCGGCGCTGGAGCTTCTGACGCTGGTGCAGGAGGCGGCAGGGGAAAACGTCTCGGCCTTCGAGATCATGCACCGGCAGGGCGTCGATTTCCTGCGCGAGACCGGCCTTGCCGTCACGGTGCCGCTCGACCCGCTGCCCGACTGGATGGTCCTGGTCGATCTGGGCCTGCCACGCGGCACCTCGGCCGATGCGCTGCTTGAAGAGGTCTTTGCCGAGGCGCTTGACCGGGGGCTGGTGTCCGACGGGGTGATCGCTCGGTCGGTGGCGCAGGCGCGGGCCTTCTGGCACTTGCGCGAGACGATACCCGAGGCGAACCGGCGGATCGGGTCGGTCAGTTCGCATGACATCTCGGTGCCGCTTTCGGCCATCCCCCGCTTCATCGAAACGGCCGACCGCGCCATTGCGGCATTGGGGCGGCTACGGATCAACTGCTTCGGCCATCTTGGCGACGGGAACCTGCATTACAACGTCTTTCCCGCCGAGGGCCGGGATCGTGCGGACGACGAGGACCTTCGCCCGGCCATCAAGCGGACGGTGCATGACATTGTGCATGATCTGGGCGGGTCGGTCGCGGCCGAGCATGGCGTCGGGCGGCTGAAGGTCGCCGATCTCGAGACCTATGGCGATCCGGTCCGGCTGGAGATGATGCGGGCGGTCAAGCGTGCGCTGGATCCGTCAGGGATCCTGAACCCCGGCGCCGTCCTGCGCGCGCCTGATCGTTAGGACGGGCAAAGCCGTGCCGCTTCTTCACGATCGGCCCTAAAGGTTCTCGCCCTGCGGCATTCCCAGCACGTGATAGCCGCCATCGACCCGAACCACCTCGCCCGTCGTGCAGGCGCCGGCATCCGAGGCCAGCCAGACGGCCGTCCCCCCCACCGCTTCCAGCGTCGCATTCACCCGCAGGGGCGCGTTCGCCTCGGTATGGCGGAAGGTCGCCCGCGCGCCCCCGATTGCCGCCCCGGCCAGCGTCTTCATCGGACCGGGGCTGATCGCATTCACGCGGATGCCTTCCGGCCCCAGGTCATTGGCCAGATAGCGCACCGCCGATTCCAGCGCGGCCTTGGCGACACCCATCACGTTGTAATTCGGCGTGACCCGGTTCGAGCCTTGATAGGTCAGGGTGAGCACCGCGCCACCGTCCGTCATCAGGGGCCGCGCCCGGCGCGTCACGTCGATCAGCGAATAGCACGAGATCTCGAGCGAGCGTTTGAAATTGCCCCGTGTGGTGTTGATGATCCGGCCGGTCAATTCGTCCTTGTCGGAATAGGCGATGGCATGGACCAGAATGTCGAGCCGCCCCCACCGCTCGGCCAGCCCGGCGAAGGCCAGATCGAGCGAAGCCTCGTCCGTCACATCCGCATCGACCAGGAAATCCGACCCAAGGCTTTCGGCCAGCGGGGCCACGCGCTTGCCGAAGGCTTCGCCCTGATAGGTGAAGGCCAGTTCGGCCCCCGCCTCGTGCATCGCCTTGGCGATGCCCCAGGCGATGGAGCGGTCATTTGCCACCCCCATGATGAGCGCGCGTTTGCCCTTGAGCGAGATGGTCATGGGGGTTTCCGTTCAGGATCAGTCGTGAAAACGCGACAGCAGCATCGAGCCGTTGGTGCCGCCAAAGCCGAAGCTGTTGGTCATCACCGTATCAAGCCCGGCATCGTCGACGCGCGCGGTGGCGATCTCGGCCGGATCGAGCGCAGGGTCGAGCGTTTCGACATTGATCGAAGGGGCGATGAAATCCCCGGCCAGCATCAGAAGGCAGTAGATCGCCTCCTGCGCGCCGGTGGCGCCCTGGCTGTGGCCGGTCATCGACTTGGTCGAACTGATCGGTGGCGTGGCGCCCCGGCCGAAGACGCGGCGCACGGCTTCGACCTCGCCCACGTCGCCCACGGGGGTCGAGGTGCCGTGGGCGTTGATGTAGCTGACCTTTCGGCCCTCGGGCAGCGTCGACAGCGCCAGCCGCATCGCGCGTTCCCCGCCCTCGCCCGAGGGGGCCACCATGTCATGCCCGTCCGAGGTGGCGGCAAAGCCCGTGACCTCGGCCAGGATCCGCGCGCCGCGCGCCCGGGCGTGGTCCAGATCCTCGAGCACGACGATCCCGCCGCCGCCCGCGATGACGAAACCGTCGCGCGCGGCGTCGAAGGCGCGGCTTGCGCGTTCGGGCGTGTCGTTGAATTTCGACGACATCGCCCCCATCGCATCGAAGAGGCACGACAGCGTCCAGTCAAGCTCTTCGCCGCCGCCCGCGAACATCACGTCCTGCTTGCCCATCATGATCTGTTCGGCCGCCGCCCCGATGCAATGGAGCGAGGTCGAACAGGCCGAGGTGATGGAATAGCTCATCCCCTTGATCTCGAACGCGGTCGAGAGGTTCGCGGCCACGGTCGAACACATGCCCTTGGGCACCGCGAGGGGGCCGATCCGCTTGGGGCTGCCGGATTTCAGCACGGTCTGATGCGCCGCGAACAGGGCCGAGGTCGAGGGCCCGCCCGAGCCGGCGATCACGCCGGTGCGGGGGTTGCTGACCTGCGCCTGCGTGAGGCCGGCATCGGCAATGGCCTGTTCCATCGCGATATGGGCATAGGCCGCACCCGGCCCCATGAAGCGCATCCGGCGCTTGTCGACATGCTCGGCCGGGTCGATCTTGAGCGTGCCCGCGATCTGGCTGCGGAAACCGTATTCGGCCATCTCCTCGGACCGTACGATGCCCGAGCGGCCCGCCTTCAGCGCCGCGGTCACCTCGGCTGCGGTATTGCCGATGGGCGAGACGATCCCCAGACCGGTGACGACGACACGACGCATGGCCTCTCCTTCTTCATCGCCGCCCGCACCTGGGGCGGCGCGGCATGGCGGGCTCAGCTTTCGCTGAGCGCGACCTTCATGTCCTTCACGATGTAGATGACCTCGCCATCGGCCTCGACCCGTCCGTCGGCCACGCCCATGGTCAGGCGGCGGGTCTGGATCGCCTTGGTGAAATCCACGAAATAGCGGATCTGGCGGCGGTCGGGGCGGACCATGCCGGTCAGCTTGACCTCGCCCACGCCCAGCGCATAACCCCGCCCCTGCCAGCCGCGCCAGCCGAGATTGAAGCCTGTGATCTGCCACAGCCCGTCAAGGCCAAGGCAGCCGGGCATGATCGGATTGCCGGGGAAATGGCAGTCGAAGAACCACAGGTCGGGGGTAATGTCGAATTCGGCCACGACATGGCCCTTGCCATGTTCGCCGCCATCCCCGCTGATATCGGTGATGCGGTCCATCATGAGCATCGGCGGCAGCGGCAATTGCGCATTGCCGGGGCCGAACAATTCGCCCCGCGCACAGGCCAGAAGCCCTTCCCGGTCGAAGCTCGTGGGGAAATTCGTCATCCGGTGTCGGGTCCGTCCTTGTGGTCGATGGATCCCTCTAGCA
>JAFIEN010000269.1 GCA_020832515.1 Rubellimicrobium sp.
ATCGGCACGTGCGGGAAAGTTGGACAGGATGCCCCGGTCGGACCCACGTCCGGCCGAGATGCGTGGCAATCCTGCCCGCAGGGCCGAAGCGACGTGGGGAAGGAGACAGGATTCGATGAGCGCCCTTGACCCGCTGGTCACCGCCCATCCGCTGACCGGGGCCTTCCGCCCGGTCACGCCCGATCTTCTGGCGCAGGCCTATCTTGTGCCCCTTCCCGACACGCCCGATATCGCGGCCCTGCTTGCAGCCCGCGATGCACCATGGGCGGACAGCCTTGCCGTCGCCCCGGCCGAGACCATCGCAGCCGTCCGCCGCGGCCTGCGCCAGATCGCCTCGGCCACCGCGCGGATCACGCCCGACGAGGTGGACCTGTCGCGCCTCGACCCCGCCAGCCGGCTGCACCGGCATGTCTCGGCCCTGACCGCGCTTTGGTGCGACCATCCCGAGGTGCTGCCCGACGACCTGCGCATCGCCGCCCATGTCATCGCAGCAGCCCCGGCCGATGCGCTCGAACCCTTGCCGCTGGTCAGCGCTGCCCCTCTGGCCTTCGCCACGCCGGCCGAACGCGGCCTGCAGGCCGCGCTGATCGCCCATCACGGGCTGGCCGAGGATGACCGGCGCGCGGCTTGGGCCGACAGGCAGGCACCGCTTTCGGGCGGCGGGCCGGTGGGCAGCAGCCTGAACCGCGTCCAGCAGGGCCTGACCGGGGGTGGCGTCCTGCCCGGGCCGCTGGACGAGAGCCTGCGCTTCGTCGCCCTGCGGGACGTGGCGGAAGAGGCCGCCTTCGCCGCCGCCCGCGCGCAGGCGCTGATCGACGGGGGCGAACGGCCGCAGGACATCGGCCTTCTGGTGCCGGACGAGGCACCTTGCCACCTGCACCTCGACCGCGCCTTCCGCGACCTTGTTCTGCCCCTTTCCGGCCTGCCCCGCCCCCCGCAGCGGCGCGATGTGGCGGGCGAGACGCTGTTGCACCTGCTGCTCTGCCTCCAGCGCCCTGCACCTGCCATGGCGCTTGCCAGCCTCTACATCTCGCCGCTTATGCCCTGGCCCGCCGCCACGGGGCGCGCGCTGGCGGGCGAGGTGATGCGCGGCCGGTTCGAGCCCAACATCTCCAAGGAGCTCAAGGGCCGGGCGCGCGATCTCTTCGCGCGTCTGCGGCGCGAGGCCGGGGACAGCGGCAAGGCCCTGCGTGCCGCGCTGGAAACGGCCATCGGCCTTCTGGGAAACCTGCCGGACCAGCAGGACGACGTGCTGCGCCTGCGCGCCGGCGCAGTCCGGCTCTGGCCGCTGCTGCAGGGGCCGGAGGAACCCGACTGGCCGCGCCTTCTGGCGCTGGTCACGCCCGAGACGCCCGAACCGCCCCCGACCGAGACCTTCGTCGAGGGCGTCACCGTCATCACCGAAACGGCCCTGCCGTGGCGCCCGGTGCGCCATCTGATCGCGCTGGGGATGAGCGGGAACCGCTGGCCGCGCCCGGTGCCCACGTCGCCCTTCTTCCTGGACAGCGAGCTTGTCCGGTTGCGCGCGCTGACCGGCCTGCAGATCGAGACGCGCGGCGACATGCTGCGCCTGCGCCTTGAACGGCTGCGGCGGCAGGTCCTTGCCGCGACCGGCACGCTGACCCTCACCCGTCCGGTCTTTGCCGCCGACGGCACGCGCGAGGCGCCCGCCCCGGCCCTGTCCCTGATCGCACGCACGATCCTGCTGGGCGACAAGCCGGTCGAGGATGCCGAGGTGCTGATCCACGACCTGCGCGACGCAGGGCCCCAGGACTGGCCCTGCGCCCATCGCGCCATCCCGCCACTGGCCAGCCCGCTTGTCCTGCCGCCCGGCGGCGCGCTGTCGGTGGACCGCGATCTCCTGTCCGTCCGGCGCGACGATGACGGCAGGATGCGTCCGCAATCACCCAGCCGGCTCGAGACGCTGCTGGTCAGCCCACTTGCCTGGGCACTGGCCGAGTTCGGCGCCGAGGAAACGCTCTGGGCCCCCGAGGGGCTGGACGTGATGCTGGCCGGCACCCTTGCGCATGACGTGCTGGAGCACATGTTCCCCAAGGACACGGCCCTGCCCGACCCCGAGGCCATCGCCGCCGCGCTCCCCGGACATCTTTCCCGCGCGATCCGCCGTCATGCGCCCTTCCTGCAGCGCGCGATCTGGGAGGTGGAGCGGCAGGGGCTGGCCCGCGACATCCGCACCGCGGCGCTGGCCTGGCGCGATACGCTGGCCGCCCTGGGCGCCGAGGTCATCGACAACGAGCTCTGGCTGATCGGCGAAGGGCTGGACATCCGCCTGCGGGGCCGGGCCGATTGCCTGCTGCGCCTGCCTGACGGCACGCTTCTGGTGGTCGATCACAAGAAAAGCGGCACGACCCGCCGCCGCAAGCGGATGGAGGCCGGCTGGGACCTGCAGGTGGCGCTCTACCGCGCGATGCTTTTGCGCCCCGAGCCCACCGGCGGGGTTCTGGACAAGGCATTGGAGGCGGCCCCCGCGATCGGGGTCGCCTATCACCTGATGAACGATCAGGGCGTGCTGACCCACGGGATCGAGCTGCCCGAAGGCACGGTGTCGGTCCTGCCGGGCGAAGTCTCGGACCAGGCCGAGGCGCTGCTTGCCGCGCGGCTGGCCGAGGTCGGCGCGGGCCTCATCCGCCTGAACGGCGAGGACGACCGGACCTGGTTCGACAAGACCGGCGGCGTCACGGCCTATGCGCTCGATGCCTCGCCGCTGATCGCGCGGACGCTGGGGCCGGGCCTGTCGCTGCCCGACACCGCCCCCGACACCGCCCCGGACATGACGGAGGACGTGGCCGATGCCTGACACACTGACCATCGTTCCCGCAGGCGCCGGGTCGGGCAAGACCTTCCGCATCAAGACCGACCTCACCGACTGGGTGCGCAAGGGACTCGTCGCGCCGGAACGTATCCTTGCCGTCACCTTCACCGAGGCCGCCGCGGCCGAACTGCGCGGGCGTATCCGGTCCAGCCTGCTGGCCGAGGGTCTGGTCGAACAGGCGCTGGCGGTCGAACAGGCCTATGTCTCGACCATCCACGGGCTGGGGATGCGGCTTCTGACCGAACATGCGCTGGCCGCCGGCGCCTCGCCCCAGCCGCGCACCCTGACCGAACCCGAGCGCGACCTGCTGATCCGGCAGGCGATGGCCCATGCCCCGGCGCTTGCCGCCGTCAAGGCCGATCTGCCGCGCTTCGGCTACCGCGCGGTGATGTGGTCGGATGCCAGCCTCGAGGACCAGTTCCGCACGGCGCTTCTGTCCACCATCGACATCCTGCGGGGCCTCGGTGACAGCGGCACCGACCCGGCACTGGCAAGGGCGGCGGTCGAGCGGGTCCGCATCCTCTACGGCCCCGTCGCCCCCGACGGTGCCCCGTTCGAGGCGCGGCTGTCGACGGCCGTCGCGGCGCTGCTGACGGCATTCCCCGACGATCTGGCCGCCTATGCCGGCTCGGCCGCCGCGAAGGAGGCGTTTCAACGGGACCACGCCGCCCTGCGCCGCGCGAACCGTCCCGGCACCCTTGCAAGCGACTGGAAACTCTGGGTGACGCTGGGCAAGCTGCGCCTGTCGATGCGCGGCTCGGTCACACCCGCCGGTTATGACGACCTGGCCGCCGACGTGATCGACGCGGCCGAGGCGATCGTCCGCCACCCCGGCCCGCTTGAGGATGCGGTGGCCCATCTGACCGCACTCGTCACCGGCGCGCAGGAGGTGATGGCCCGCTACGCCGGGATGAAGCGCGCCGCCGGCGTGATCGACTATGCCGACATGATCTGCGACGCCGAACGCCTGCTGCGCACCCGACCCGAGATCCTGTCCGCCCTTCTGGCCGAGGTCGATTGCGTCATCATCGACGAGTTTCAGGACACCAACCCGGTGCAGTTCGCCCTGCTCTGGCGCATCGCAGAGCAGGCGCGGCGCGTCCTGATCGTGGGCGATACCAAGCAGTCGATCATGGGGTTTCAGGGGGCCGATCCGCGCCTGAGCGCCGCGCTGGAACAGCAGCACCCCGGTGCCTGCGAGCCGCTGACCGGCAACTGGCGGTCCGACCCGCGGCTGATGGAGATGGTCAATGCCATCTCGCAGGCGCTTTTTGGTGCGGGCTACATCGCCCTTGCCCCCCAGCGCCCCCGGACGGGCGAGCCCTTCGCCGAAGTCCTGCGCATCTCCGAAGGCCGCAGGTCCCGAAAGTCGCGCCCCGAGGAGCATGTTGCCGCGCGCATCGAGGGCATCCTGACCTCGCAGACGCAGGTCGTGGATCGCGAAAGCCCGATCAGGCAGCCCGGGTTCCGCCCCGTGGTGCCGGGCGATATCGCGGTGCTCTGCCCCACCCATGCGATGGCCGCGCGCTATGCGCAGGCGCTGACCGACCGGGGCATTCCTGTGCGCATCAGCGGGCCCGGCTGGCTGGATGCGCCCTCGATCCTCGCCGCGCGGCAGGCACTGGCCTTTGCCGCCGACCCCGCCGACAGCCATGCGGCGCTGTGCCTCCTGACCCTCGGCCCCGCCGCCCTGCACTTGGAGGCAGCGATGCAGGCGCTGGCCGACGGCACGCTCCTCGCCCTGCCCGAGCTTGCGGCGCTGACCGCACTGGCCGCCACCGCCACCGTCATGCCGCTCGACCTGCTGCTGGACGGGGCGCTGGAGGCCGCCGGCATCCGCGACTGGGCCGCCCGCCTGCCCGAAGCCGAACAGGCCCATGCCGATCTCTTGCGGCTCGAGGCGGAACTGGCCGAGTTCACCACCGCCCATCGCGACCTCAAGGCCGCGGCTGGGTTTCACGGCGAGGGGGCGCAGGTCTTTCTCGGCTGGCTCGAGGCGCGCCGCAGCGAACGCGATTTCGACCGCCGTCCCGATCCCGGGCGGGGTCGCGCGCTGGGGGTCGAGATCGTGACCTGGCATGCCTCGAAGGGGCGCGAATGGCCGATCACCGTGGTCGCGGGCCTCGACACCTCCATCGGCGAGCGGCCGGGTACGCTCAGGGCCGAGTTCACCGATTTCTCGGATCTCGGCGCGATCCTTTCGCGCGCCGCACTGATCTGGACGCCCGACCTGCCGCTGAAGGACAAGACCGCCATCTTCACCGAAGACCGCCGCCCCGCGGCCGAGGCCGATGCCCGCCGCCTCCTCTATGTCGCGCTGACCCGCGCGCGCGACCGGCTGGTGCTGGAATGGCCCGACTTCGCGCTGAAGAAGGTGGGCGAAGGCCCCGGCCCCGCGACCCATGCCGAACTCCTGATGGTCGATGCCGGGGTCGCGCCCGACGATCTGGGCCTGACGGTGGGCGAGCAGCATTTCGAGTGCCTGACCCTGACCTGTCCGGCCGAGAGCCCCGCACTGCCCGAGGCGCCGGGTGACACCGCCCCTGTCCCCCACCTCGCCCTCGGCCAGCCGCGCTCCTTGCCCGACACGCCCCGCACCCCCTGGCGCAGCCGCCCCTCGCAGGCCCTGCCGCCCGACACGAGGCCGCCCGCGCTCCGCCGGATCGCGCTGCCCGGGCCGCCCCTGCCCGAGGCGCTGTTTGCCTCCGCCGCCCAGCGCGGCACGGCGCTCCACCGCGCGCTTCAGGTCCTGCTGACCCGCCCCGACCTGCGCCCCCGCCTTGGCCCCGCGACGGGGCTGGACGAGACGATGATCGCAGCCCTCGCCGCCCGCGCCGAGGCGCTGCGCGACTGGCTGGCGACTGAAGGCTACACGCGCCTGCACGCCGAAGTCCCCGTCCAGTCCCGCGCCGCACCGGGCGCCGGGGGCGACCGCGGGGGGGGCCGTGAGGGCGCGGGGGCGGCGG
>JAFIEN010000270.1 GCA_020832515.1 Rubellimicrobium sp.
CCTTGTGCAGCGTCATGCCCGGCGCGCGCATGTTCAGGAAGGTGGTGATCATGTTGATCGCCCCCAGGATCGACGAGGCCCCCGAGACATGGACCGCGAAGATCGCCAGATCCATCGAGATCCCGCCCTCCGATGTCGAGAGCGGCGGATACATCACCCAGCCCACGCCCGACCCCGACTGCCCGTTGCCGCCCGGCGCCAGCATCGACGCGATGCCAAGCGCGCTGCCGCAGACGTAAAGCCAGAAGGACAGGTTGTTGAGCCGCGGGAAGGCCATGTCCGGCGCGCCGATCTGCAGCGGCATCAGGTAGTTGCCGAAACCGCCGAACAGCGCGGGAATGACGACGAAGAACATCATCAGAACGCCGTGGTAGGTGATCAGCACGTTCCAGAGATGGCCGTTCGGGGTGCAGTTCTCGGGCGCGGCCGGGAACAGTCGCGCGCCCTCGAGGCACATGAACTGAACGCCCGGCGACATCAGCTCCATCCGCATGTAGACGGTGAAGGCAACGGCGATGAAGCCGACGAAGCCGGACACGAAAAGGTAGAGGATCCCGATGTCCTTGTGGTTGGTGGACATGAACCAGCGCGTGAAGAACCCGCGCGTGTCTTCGTGATCCTGTCCCTCGATTGCGGCGTCGGCCATGGGGCTCTCCCGGTAAGTGGCTTCATTTCCCGGCATTTTTATGACTTTGGGCATTGTATGCCCAAGCATGCGCGCCGTTTGCCCCGCTTCTACCGTCAAGCCGGCGCCGGGGCAAGTTGCGCGGGCCTGTCGGGGGGGCGGTAAATTGGCACAGCCTTGCCCCCTTCTGGTGCCGGTGCTCACCCCCCCGCGAGGCAGCCCCCGGCGCGGGCGAAGCCTGCCTGCAACGCAAGGTCGAGGTCGTTCATCGTCACCGGCAGGCCCAGCTCGACAAGGCTGGTGACGCCATGCCCGCGGATGCCGCATGGAACGATCCCGTCAAAATGGCTCAGGTCGGGGTCTACATTGATGCTGATCCCGTGAAAGCTGATCCAGCGGCGAAGACGGATCCCGATGGCGGCGATCTTGTCCTCGCGCGGGGTGCCGTCGGGCAGGGGGGGCTTGTCGGGCCGCGCGACCCAGACACCGACCCGACCCGGGCGGACCTCGCCGGTGACGTTGAAGGAGCGCAGCGTGTCGATCACCCATGCCTCGAGATCGCGCACGAAGCAGCGCACATCGCGGCCCCGCGCGCCGACATCCAGCATCACGTAGATCACCCGCTGCCCCGGCCCGTGATAGGTGTATTGCCCGCCCCGCTGCGCCCTGAACACGGGGAAACGGTCGGGGTCGACCAGATCCTCGATCCGGGCCGAAGTTCCGGCAGTATAGAGGGGAGGGTGCTCCACAAGCCAGATCGCCTCGGCGGCCGTGCCGGCGGCGATGCCCGCGACGCGGTCTTCCATCCTGGCCACCGCGGACGCGTAGTCCGTCAGCCCGTCCGAGATGATCCAGTCGATCATGAGAAGCGCCCTTTCAGGCTATGGAGCACAAGGCCCATTCAGCCACGCATCATTCCCCCGGCGCGCCTTGCGGCACCTTCACCCCGGTCGCCCGTGCGGGCAGCAGACCCGCAGCCTGTACCGCGGCCAGCTTGCCACGGCTGACCGGCACGTCCTGACCGGTCGACAGCGTCAGCACCGCCGAATCCCCCGTCCGGCGCGCGGCGCTGACCTGCGCCAGCGCCACCCAATGCGACCGGTGCACCTGAAGGCCCGGCTCGGGCGCGGTTTCGGCCATCGCATCGGACAGCCGCATGAGCAGGATTGCCGCGCCCGCCGTGGTCTGCACCTGGACATAGTGATCCTGCACCGTGAGGGCGACCAGTTGGCCCCGCCTGTCAAGCGGCAGACGCGACAGGATCGGCGGCGGGGCGGCGCCCTCGGGCTCCCTGGCCTTGTCGCGCTGCTCGACCAGCGCATGAAGACCCGCCACGCACAGAGAAACCGTCGTCACGAAGACGTAAAGGCCGGCCATGTCCGACAAGGGCCGCGGCCTGTCGCCGAAGGCCAGCCAGTTCAGTCCAAGCAGAAGGACGGTCGCGACGAACCCGTTGGCAAGACCCAGAAGCACCGCCCGCTGCCAGAGACTGCGGCCCTGCCGACGCAGACCCAGATCAAGCAGCTGCGTGACGACTGTGCCCGCGCCATAGGTCAGGAACACCACGACCGTCCAATAGGCCAGCCGCGGCCCGGCGCGCAGCAGCTCGAGGGTCGAGAACGGCCCCGAGAACCCCAGCACGACCGAAACGGCAGCCATCACCGCCAGCACGACAGGGTTGCCCAGATGGGACCGCGATTCACGAAGCGCGAATGACAGGTCCTTGTTGGCCACGAATTTCTCTCCCGTTTTGCGCAGCTTCGGTTGATCGCCTGCCGTGCCCCGCGCCAACAGCGGCCCGGCACACCGCCCGGTTCATCCATTGTCTGGCTAGCACAGCCTGCCGGGTCTCGCCAACTGCCGCTACCGACGTCACCGACGTCATCAAGAAGGATTTCCCGATGTCACCCGATCTGCTGATGGGCGCCGGTTTCGCGGTCCAGCTTCATGTTCTTGCCGCGATCTCGGCGATCGTTCTGGGGCCGGTCGCACTCTTGCGCCGAAGCCGCGACAGGTGGCACCGCGTTGCCGGGCGGCTCTGGGTGCTGGCGATGGCGCTGACGGCGATGTCGTCCTTCTGGATCCATGGCTATCGGCTGCTCTGGGGCTTCTCGCCGATCCATCTGCTGTCCGTGCTGGTGCTGGTTTCGCTGGTGACGGGGGTGCGGGGGATCCGTTCCGGGCAGCGGGCCGATCATGCGGCGACGATGCGGGCGCTCTATGTCTGGGGGATCGGGGTGCCGGGGCTGTTCACGCTGCTGCCGGGGCGGCTGATGAGCGAGGTGCTGTTTCCTGCCGCGCCGCTTGCGGGCTTTCTGGGGGTGGCGGGGGCCCTTGGCCTGACGGCGGTTGCGCTGTATCGGCGCGGGCCGGAACGCGCCTGACGCGGGTTCGCCGGGGGCGGATGCGACGGGCGGATGCGACCGGTCGCTCAGGCGGGGTTTGCGACGGGCGGGCGCATGGGGCGCCACTTTCGGCAGCCTTTCTGCGCGCGGCCTCTTGGCATCGGTCGAACCCTCGTCTATACGCCCGCCAGCCTACCTCAAGGACACATGCGGATGTGGCGGAACTGGTAGACGCGCAGCGTTGAGGTCGCTGTGGGGTAACACCCGTGGAGGTTCGAGTCCTCTCATCCGCACCACGTCAGGCTTGAGCCATCGCCGGGCTGTCACCCCTTCATGTTGATCGCAGTTTTCAGGGTACGGGCCTCATGTTTCGAAGCTCCCGGGCGTGGTCGACCCCGGCTGCTCGGACCCCCGCCCGAAAGGTAAGGATACTGCGCCCGCGGCTCCGCCCCCCGTGGCGCGCAGGTAAGGCGGGGTTCACCCCGCCGCCACCCGTCACGAAAACCCGCCCTCTTGCTGCCAGGGCTTCACGAGATTGCCGAAGCGGGTGAAGCGGCCCTCGAAGGACAGGTCCACCGTGCCGATCGGCCCGTGGCGCTGCTTGCCGATCACCACTTCTGCCTTGCCGTGCAGCCGCTCCATCTCGGCCTGCCAGGCAGCCATCTTGTCCAGCTCGTGATCGCCCGGCTTTTCGCGTTCCTTGTAGTATTCCTCACGGAAGACGAACATCACCACATCGGCATCCTGCTCGATCGAGCCGGATTCGCGCAGGTCCGACAGCTGCGGTCGCTTGTCCTCGCGGTTCTCGACCTGACGCGACAGCTGCGACAGCGCCACGACAGGAATGTCGAGTTCCTTGGCGATGGCCTTTAGGCCCTGTGTGATCTCGGACACCTCGTTGACCCGGCTGTCCTTGGCCGTGGCGGGGCGGACGAGCTGGAGGTAATCCACGATCAGCACGTCAAGACCATGCGTCCGCTTCAGCCGCCGCGCCCGGGCGGCAAGTTGCGAGATCGGCAGGGCGGCGGTGTCGTCGATGAAGAGAGGGCAGGCCTCGAGCGCCTTGGCCGCCTCGACGAAGCGGCGGAATTCGGCCTCGGTCATGTCGCCGCGCCGGATCTGTTCGGAGGGCACCTCGGCTGCTTCGGACAGGATCCGGGCGGCCAGCTGTTCGGCGCTCATCTCGAGGCTGAAGAAGCCCACGACGCCCCCGTTGACCGCCCCTTCCGACCCGTCGGGCAGGTGGCCCTTGCGATAGGCCCTGGCGATGTTGAAGGCGATGTTGGTGGCCAGCGAGGTTTTCCCCATCGAGGGGCGGCCGGCAAGGATCAGAAGGTCGGACTTGTGCAGCCCGCCCAGCTTCTTGTCGAGGTCCACCAGCCCGGTCGAGATCCCCGCCAGCCCTCCGTCGCGCTGATAGGCGGCATTGGCCTGCTGCACGGCATCCGTGACGGCGCGCAGGAAGCTCTGGAATCCGGTATCCGAGGTCCCCTGTTCGGCCAGCTTGTAGAGCGCCTGTTCGGCCTCGACGATCTGTTCGCGGGGCTCGGATGCCACATCCACCTGACCGGCCCGGGCCGAGATGTCGCGGCCAAGCAGGATGAGTTCGCGCCGGATCGCGAGGTCGTAGATCATCTGCGCATAGTCGCGCGCGGCAAAGGCCGAGATCGCGGCCCCGGCGAGGCGGACCAGATAGGCGGGGCCCCCCAGTTCCTTCAGACCCGGATCGTCCTCCATGAAGGTCTTGAGCGTGACCGGCGAGGCGAGCGCATTTCTTGAAATGCGCTGGGCGGCGATGTCGAAGATGCGCGCATGGACGGGTTCGTAGAAATGATCCTTGGTCAGGATCTGCGAGACCCGGTCGAAGATGTCGTTGTTGGTCAGGATTGCGCCGAGAAGCTGCTGCTCGGCCTCGATCGAATGGGGCATCGTGTCGCCGGGCGCCGGATGCACCTGAACATTGCCGTTCAATGTCGAGACATCGTTCATCCTGCCACCCCTGTCCTCGTGCCCTTCGGCATCCTTGTCGGCCCCGGTCCCGGAACGGCGCATGCCCAGGGCGCGCCGCTGACGTGCCGAACTGCACCCCGGCCAGGTCCTGCTGCCATGGTTCCCGCCCCCCGGCGGCCCCGTATTGCTACCGGGTCAGGCCCGGCCGAGGCAAGTTGTATGTTTCTGTGGATGACCTGGGGAGAACCTGCCGCATGCAGCATCTTGCCCCGGCATGGGCCCTTTGGTCAACATCTTGTGGGCGGGATCAGGCCCGGGCAGTTGACCAATCGGCAGGGTTGCGCAGGTAGCGTTCGACCTCGGACAGGGTGGCGTCGTCGAAGGCGGCCTGCGCGCGGGCTTCTGCCAGGACGTCCCACCAGGTGCAGAGGTGATGCAGCGTGACCCCCTCGGCCGCGAGAGCCTCGGGCACGCCGGGAAAGATGTCGTAGTAGAAGATGACGGCCGTATGGGCGCAGCTTGCCCCGGTCGCGCGGATCGCCTCGACGAAGGACAGTTTGGAGCCGCCGTCGGTTGCGAGGTCCTCGACCAGAAGCACCCGGTCGCCTTCGGACATGACGCCTTCGATTCGCGCGTTGCGGCCATAGCCCTTGGGCTTCTTGCGGACATAGGTCATCGGCAGGGCCATCCGCTCGGCCACGAGGGCTGCAAAGGGGATGCCTGCCGTCTCGCCGCCGGCGATGGAGTCGAAGGCCTCGAAACCGGCCTCGCGCTGGATCGTGCCCACCAGGAAATCCATCAGCGTGGCCCGGATGCGTGGGAAGGAGATCAGGCGGCGGCAGTCG
>JAFIEN010000271.1 GCA_020832515.1 Rubellimicrobium sp.
GCCGATGGCCGGATCAACCTTCTCAACTGTTCCACGACCATGGAGATGGGCGTGGACCTTGCCGATGTGCGGTTGGTCGTGAACGCGAACGTCCCACCAGCTCTGGCCAACTACCGCCAGCGAGCGGGCCGGGCCGGACGACGGGGAGAGCCTTGGGCCTATACCGTCACCTTTTGCAGGGATCTGCCGCTGGATCGCCGCTGTTTCGATGATCCCGTCGGGTATCTGGGTCGACCGATCGTCGCGCCGCGCGTTTGGTTCGACAGTGCTGCCCTCGTACAGCGTCACGTGAACTCCACACTTCTTGCAGCGTGGTTGGCGGAAAAGGGGGGGACCAAGGTAACCGGCTCAATCGGCGCCTTCCTGGGGGCTGGGCAAACTGCCGAAAAGCCGGTCGAGGACGGCGCCCTGAGCGATGCGTTCCTGGCCGATCTAGACGCCAAGTGGGCTGACCAGAAGGCAGAAGCGCTGACTGCCCTCGTGGCTGGCACAGCGTTGGCGGAACAGTCAGTTGCCACGCTGGCAGCGCGGACCCGGGCGGCTTTCGACGATCTGGTGCGCGACTGGCGTGCCGAACATCGGACGCTTTTGGATGCTGCTGCGGTCGCCGCCGACAGAGAGTCACGGCAGGCGATGGAGCTTCGCGCGAAACGCCTCACCGGAGAGTTCTTGCTAGGCGAATTGGCGCGTCGTGGCTTCACGCCGGCATATGGTTTCCCGACGGACGTTGTCACGTTCGAGAACCTGCGTCATCGATCTGATGAGCACTCCGGCGGCAACAGCCATTTCAAGCGTGGAACTGCGTCGCGTTCGCTCGATCAGGCCATAAGGGAATATGCGCCCGGGTCGGAAGTCGTGATCGACGGGCTTGTCCACAAGTCCGAGGGCATCCTGCCCGCTTGGGAGGCCGGGACGGATGCCTCGGGCCTGGAGGACCTGCGGACGCTTTGGACCTGTCCTGCATGTCATGCCTTCGACTGGGCATCCTCGGCACCCGAGGCCTGCCCGCATTGCGGGCATGCGCTGGAGTATCAGAAGGCACTTCGACCCGCTGGCTTTCTCGGGGCAGAACCTGCGCATGTCGGTTATGAGAACCTGGCCCATGTCGGGACAGATCCTGTCCGCCTCTCTGCACATGGTGGCGACTGGATCGCGCTTCCAGAAGGTGCAGGCCGCATGCGCGCCAATCCTTCGGGCCGGGTCGCCATGGCGACCTCCGGTCCGGAAGGTGGCGGTTTCGCGATATGCCTGGACTGCGGTCGCGCACACCCGATGGCGAAAGCCGAACCCTTCATTCCGTCCGTCATTCCTGACGCTTTGCGCCGACATCGACCATTGCTGCTGCGTCGCGGGGCCGAACGGACCAGAGACGGTCTTTGCCCGGGATCGGACGCTCCGCAGCGAATTCAGAAGAACATTCACCTCGCACAAGTGAAAAGGACCGATGTCTGGCAATGGCAGTTGCCATCAACTGCAACAGAGCCTGCTGCCCGCGCGCTGGCTGCGGCCTTGCGAGAGGCCTTGGCCGAGAGGCTGGGGGTGCAGCCTTCCGAGATATTGCCCACAGCAGGCGGATCCACGGGTCCGTCGGGCGAAGCGGCGACCTCAGCCTTCCTGCACGACATGGCTGCAGGCGGCGCCGGTCTTTCAGCGCGAATGGCCGAGACCGAAATGCTGAATGGTGCGTTTGCTCGGGCAATCGATCTACTTGACTGCCCCGAGGCATGTCACAGGGGGTGCCCCGCATGCATCCTGCGACCGGATCTGAACACCCGCGACGTCCGGCTGGATCGTCCCGGTGCCCTAGCGCTTGCCATGGTCCTGAGGGACCGGCTCAACCTGCCTGAGGAACTTCGCGTGTTCGGATTTGACACCCGGCTTGCCGGGCTCCCGGCCGCCGCACTGGTATCGACCCGCCTTCGGCAGGGGCAGCTCTCCGGGCTCGACCTCTGGCTTCATGGCGAGCCCGCCAGTTGGCATTTGGCAGACTGGCCAATGCGGCCGATTCTGCATCGCCTTGCTGATGCAGGGGTCCGGCCTCGCATCGGGCTTGCAGCCACTGCACTTACAGCGGCGGGTCTGACCCTCGATCGAAAACTCGCCTTGCACGCATTGGCACAGGTGGCCGACCTTCATCTGATTGACGAGTTGCCTGTGGCTGGGCCCCTGCCGATCCTTCTGCATTTGCATGGGACGTCCTGCCACGGGGTTGCAGTCGCCGACTGGGGCGAAGCTATTCCCGCAGAAGGTTGGGGGCTTGGCTCTCGTGCGCCTTCGGTACTGGGGTCGACTGATGCGCCAGC
The DNA here is from genome assembly GCA_020832515.1 of Rubellimicrobium sp. Lineage (GTDB taxonomy): Bacteria > Pseudomonadota > Alphaproteobacteria > Rhodobacterales > Rhodobacteraceae > JAFIEN01. The sequence goes on from JAFIEN010000271.1 coordinate 2,304, forward strand.
ACCTGGCCGCAAGCTCTCCACCGCAAAGCTGGTAGAATTGGGAACAGGCAATGCGCGTCTGCTCTGGCCGGGGCAAGCACTCGATGGTCCCGCTGGAGGTTTCGCAAAGAGGTTCTGGAATTGGCTCTCCCGTGAAGCGCCGCTGGAGGTCGGAGCAATGCGCTCGGTGGGGGTGAAGTCCTTGCACTACTCGGACCGCTACCTTCTGCAAGCGTACACGCTAAGATGCCTTTCCGATGTGATCCGCAGTGCGCCTGGCGCAAGGGAAGCCGAACTCATCGTCGATCTCGCCCCGGACGAGCGGCCGCCGACTGATCCGCGCTTCGTCCACCACAACTTCCCGGCGGGAAGTGCTCGGGTCGATATACTCAAGTCCCTTCTTCCGAGCGCTCAAGTGAACCTTCGCGAGAAGACGAAGATGCCGCATTACCGCGCCATCACCGCCGACCTGAACGACGAGCGTCGGATCGAAATTCTGCTTGATCAGGGCTTTGGCGCATGGCGTGTCACCAGGTCGGCCAGACTTGATTTCTACCTGGAGCCTGCGGCCCTCGCTCGGGCGTTGGCAAGCTGTGAATACGAGTTGGAGGCAGATACACGGTCAACGCCTATGGCGGTGACCATGACATCACCAGGGTAGGACGGGTTCAGATCAAGGGCCGCCCGCGCAGACTTGTTCTGACCGATTGTGAGAGCACCAAAGCTGGAATTTCTGGCCGGCCCCCGGTAGCCTCTCTCAAGGCATTCTGGAGGAGCAGGTTTCACATGGCACCAAATGACAATGGCTCCGACCTTGGCATCGAGGCCAGCCTCTTCAAGACCGCCGACAAGCTGCGCGGCAACATGGAGCCGTCGGATTACAAGCACGTCGCCCTCGGCCTGATCTTCCTCAAGCACATCTCCGACGGCTTCGAGCTCAAGCGCCAGGAACTGCTGGCCGAGTATCCCGAAGGCGCCGAGGACCCCGATGAATACCTTGCCGACAACATATTCTGGGTGCCGCAAGTGGCGCGCTGGTCGCATCTGCAGGCCAATGCCAAGCAACCCGCCATCGGCCGCCTGATCGACGAGGCGATGATCGCGATCGAAAAGCGCAACGACTCGCTCAAGGGCGTCCTGCCCAAGGACTACGGCCGCCCCGCGCTGAACGCCGTCATGCTGGGCGAGCTGATCGACCTGATCTCGGGCATCGCCCTGGGCGAGGGCAAGGACCGCGCGCGCGATCTGTTGGGCCGGGTCTATGAATACTTCCTCGGTCAGTTCGCGGGCAGCGAGGGCAAGCGCGGCGGCGAGTTCTACACCCCCCGCTCGGTCGTCCGCACCATGGTCGAGATGCTGGAACCCTACAAGGGCCGCGTCTACGACCCCTGCTGCGGCTCGGGCGGGATGTTCGTGCAGTCGGAAAAGTTCGTCGAGGCGCATGGCGGCCGTCTGGGCGACATCTCGATCTGGGGGCAGGAGAGCAACTACACAACATGGCGGCTATGCAAGATGAACCTCGCCGTGCGCGGGATCGACGCCGATATCCGCTGGAACTCCGAGGGCACCTTCCACAAGAACGAACTGCCCGACCTGCGCGCCGATGTGATCCTTGCCAACCCGCCCTTCAACATCTCGGACTGGGGCGGTGAGCGGCTGCGCGAGGATGCGCGCTGGAGATATGGCATCCCCCCCGCGGGCAATGCCAACTTCGCCTGGCTGCAGCACATCCTGCATCACCTGTCGCCCACCGGCACGGCGGGGGTGGTGCTGGCCAATGGCTCGATGTCCTCGACGCAAAGTGGCGAGGGCGAGATCCGGCGCGCCATGATCGAGGGCGAGGTGGTGGACTGCATGATCGCCCTGCCGGGGCAGCTGTTCTATTCCACCCAGATCCCGGCCTGCCTGTGGTTTCTGGCGAAGGACAAGTCGAACGGCATCGCGCGGGACCGCCGCTTGCGCGACCGGCGGGGCGAGGTGCTGTTCATCGACGCCCGCAAGCTGGGCTTCATGGTGGACCGGACGCGGAAAGAGTTTTCCGAGGCCGACATCGCCCGGATCACTGGGGCCTATCACGCCTGGCGGCTGGGCGAGGGCTATGCGGACGTGCCGGGCTTCTGCAAATCGGCGAGCATCGAGGAGATCCGGTCCCACGGCCACGTCCTGACCCCGGGCCGCTATGTGGGGGCCGAGGCGGCGGAGGAGGACGAGACGCCCTTTGTCGAACGCTTCGCGGCCTTGCAGGAGCAGCTGGAGGCGCAGTTTGCCGAGGCCGAGGAACTGACGGCGACCATCCGGGCAAGGCTCGCGGGGGTGGTCGGGCCTTGACGGAGCTTGTGAAACAGAACGACTGGCCGGAAGTGACCGTCGATGAAGTCGCTGCGGACGTCACAGTTGGTCATGTTGGACCAATGGCGAATGAATACCTCGACTTTGGCGTGCCGTTCCTCCGCTCCCTTAGCGTTGAGCGTTTCGGCATTCGCGAGGAAGGCTTGAAGTTCATTAGCCCCGAGTTTCACGCGAAACTAAAGAAATCCGCGCTGGCTCCGGGTGACGTCGTGATTGTCCGCACAGGTAAACCCGGAACCTGTGCAGTCATTCCAGATTGGCTGAGCGACGCTAATTGCTCGGACCTTGTGATTGTTCGGTGCGGGCCACGGGTTCGCCCCCATTTCCTTTGCTACATCGTCAACTCCGTCGCGGGCGGCCATATTGACTCCCACACGGTGGGCGCTGTGCAGCAGCACTTCAACGTCGGTTCAGCGCGAACGCTGAGCTTTCTGCTTCCACCACTCGACGAGCAGGATCGCATTCTGGCACTGTTGCGCGGGCTGGATGACAAGATCGAGCTGAACCGGAAGATGAACCCCAGGCGCGCGCCCATGGCGCGGGCGCTGTTCGGGGCCGGGTTCGGCTATTGCGCCCCCACCCGCCCCAAGGCCGAAGGCCGCGCCCCCTACCTCTCCCCCGACCTCTGGCCCCTCTTCCCCGCCCGCCTCGACGCCCAGGGCAAGCCGGAGGGGTGGGCGATTGGCACTCTGAATGACCTCGCTTCACTGAACCCCGAAAGCTGGACCGCGCGAAATGCCCCTGATCGAGTCGCATACGTTGACTTGGCGAACACAAAGTGGGGGAACATCGATCAAGTGGAAGACTACGCTTGGGCGGATGCGCCGAGCCGGGCACGCCGCATCCTCCGAGCAGGTGACACCATCGTGGGCACGGTTCGTCCCGGGAATGGCTCGTTCTGCTACGTGGGCGAGGATGGCTTGACCGGGAGCACCGGTTTCGCAGTCCTGCGTCCCCAGAACCCGAGGGACAGAGCTTTTGTCTGGTGCGCCGCAACTGCTGCCGAGAACATCGACCGGTTGGCGCACCTGGCAGATGGGGGCGCCTATCCTGCTGTCAAATCAGATGCGGTGGCTGCGACTGAAATCATCGTTCCGTCCGAGGTCGTATTGGCAGCCTTC
>JAFIEN010000272.1 GCA_020832515.1 Rubellimicrobium sp.
AGTCGCAATCCCCCTCGGGCAGACGCCAGACGCAATGCATGTGATCGGGCAGCACGACCCAGGCCAGCACCCGAAACGGCCGCTCTTGCATCGTCCGGCGCACCGCCACGCGAAAACGTTCCACCTCGTCCACCAGAAGGGTCGAGCCCCGCTCCGCCAGCGCAACGGTGAAGCAGATCGTGGCACCGGGAATGCGGGGGCGGCGATAATCGGACATGCGCCGCACCTTGCCGCAGCAAGGTTAACGTCCGGTTGAAATCCGCCTGACCGTCGCCAGCCGGCACCGGCCCCCGTGACGCAAACCGTGAAATGTGACACTCTCAGGTTGTACCCAGCCGAAAGGAGAAACAATGCCCCGCCTCGCCGCCCTTGCCCCCGTCCTCGCCGTTCCGTTCCTTGCTGCCTGTGACCCCCCCGCACCGGCCACCCCCGCTCTGCCTTTCTTCGGCGACGGCTACCGCGCCGAGGGCGATCCCTGCCGGCGCGTGGGCGAGGATGCCTTCACAAACCAGTTCCTCGACGATGCGGCCGATCTCGTCGGCTGCCCTGCCGATATGGAAAACCTCGGCGTCTTCGTGACCGAGACGGGTGCCATCCTCGTCTCGCAGGTGGGCAACACCAACCTTTACAGCGTGCCGCTGCGCTAGCGCCGCACGCCTTGCCAAGGCCCCGCCCGGCGGCTTAAGCGGGGCCGATGGCCAAGCTCTATTTCCACTTCTCGACGATGAACGCGGGCAAGTCGACCGTGCTTCTGCAGGCGTCGCACAACTACCTCGAACGCGGCATGCAGACCTTCCTTCTGACCGCGAAACTCGACGACCGCGCCGGCGGGGGCCGGATCGAAAGCCGCATCGGCATCGGCGAGGAGGCCGAGGCCTTCGCGACGGGCGATGACCTGTTCGACCGGCTGCAGCGCCGCCTTGCCGAAGGCCCCTGCGCCTGCGTCTTTGTCGACGAGGCGCAGTTCCTCGAACCTGCGCAGGTCTGGCAACTGGCCCGCGCCGTCGACGACCTTTCCATCCCCGTCATGTGCTATGGGCTGCGCGTCGATTTCCGCGGCCAACTCTTTCCCGGCTCGGCCACGCTGCTCGCGCTTGCCGACGAGATGCGCGAAGTGCGCACCATCTGCCATTGCGGCAAGAAGGCCACCATGGTCATCCGCAAGGGCCCGGACGGGCAGGTCCTGACCGACGGCGCCCAGGTCGAGATCGGCGGGAACGAGCGTTACATCAGCCTTTGCCGCCGTCACTGGCGCGAGGCGACGGGCGACAGTCCCGATATCGGCCCTTCCAAATGAAGGCGGCCGACCCGCGCCTGCAGATCGGCTCGATCTTCGCGGCCTATGCGATCTCGGGCGTGTTCTGGGGGGCCTATGTCACGTCGCTGCCCGCCTTCAAGGAGATGACGGGCCTTAGCGAGGCGCGCTTCGGCGCGCTTCTGATCCTGCCGACAGTCGGCGGCATCCTCGCGATGCAGGCCCTTGGACGGGTGCTGCACCTGGTGCAGGCCTATGCGATCCCGGCAACTTTCCTGCTGCTTGCGGGCGGCATGGTGCTGATGGGCCATGCGACCGGTGCATGGTTCTTCGGCGCAGCGCTGCTGCTTGCGGGGGCGGCCTCGGGGGCGATGGACATCTCGCTCAACATGCGGCTGGCGCGGATCGAGCAGGATTTCGACATCCGGTTGTTCAACCGCGTCCATGCGGTCTTTCCCTTCGCCATGCTGGTGGTGGCGGCCAGCGTCGGCTCGCTCAGGGAATGGGGGGCCACGCCGGCGCAGATCTTTCCCGCCGCCGCCTTGCCCCTTGTCGCGATGGCCGCCCTCGAATGGGTCGCAGGCCGGCACCAGAGGCCCGGCCCACCCCGCCCCGAAGGCCAGGCCCGGCCGCGCCTGACGGGGATCGTCCTTGTTCTTGGCGCATTGGCGGCACTGGGTGCGATGCTGGAAAGCGGCGCGCATACCTGGTCGGCACTATTCGTCGAGGGCCCCCTCGGCAGCGGCCCCTTCGTGGCGGGAATTGCCGCATCGGCGATCACGCTGGGCCTGACAGTCGGACGGCTGACGGCGCATCGGCTGGAACATGCGATGCGCGACATGGTAATCATCCGTCTTTCGACACTCGTCATCATCCCGGCGCTCGTGATCCTGTCGACCGCGCAAACCCCCGGCCAGGCGATCCTTGGCTTCTTCCTTGCAGGCTTCGGCATCGGCCCGATGGAGCCCGCGATCTACCGCTCGGTTGCCAAGCGCCATGCCGAGGCCGACCGGGGCCGCGCGCTCGCGCTGGCGGCAGGGCTTGCCTACATGGGCTATCTGCTCAGCCCGCCCGTCATGGGCTTTCTGATCGAAGCGCGGGGATGGCCGGTCATGTGGCTGGCGCTCTGCCTTGTCGCGCTGGCCGCCTCGGCGCTGACCACACGGGTGCCGCCCGCCGCAAAGAGCTCCGGTCAGGCTTGACACTTCCCGCCCCCCGGTGATGCTCTGCCCCGGAGGAGGACCGCGGGGATGCAGAAGCAGCCAGCGACATTTCATGACCTGACGGGTGCGTCCGTCTTCATCACGGGCGGCGGCAACGGCATCGGCGCGTCGCTGACGCGCGGCTTCCTGCAGCAGGGCGCGCGTGTGGCCTTCGTCGGGCGCAGCGACGCGACCGCATTCGTCGAGGCGATGGCCGAAGAGACCGGCAACCGCCCCCTCTTCATCCCCTGCGACGTGACCGATATCCCCGCCCTTCAGGCCGCGATGGAGCGCGCAGGGCAGGCGCACGGGCCGCTCGACGTGCTGGTGAATAATGCCGCCAACGACACCCGGCATGACGCGCTGCAGGTGACCGAGGAAATCTGGGACGCGCAGCAGGCGGTCAACCTCAAGGCCTATTTCTTTGCCTGCCAGCAGGCCGCCCGGATGATGGCGGGGCGCGGGGGCGCGATCGTCAACTTCACCTCGATCAGCTACATGATGGGCCTCGGCGGCCTCTGCCCCTATACCACCGCAAATGCCGGAATCATGGGCATGACCCGGACCCTTGCCCGCGAATGGGGCGGCGAGAAGATCCGCGTCAACGGCGTCGCCCCCGGCTGGATCATGACCGAGCGGCAGCTGAAGCTGTGGGTCACGCCCGAGGGGCTTGAGGATTTCATGCAGCGTCAATGCCTGAAAGAGACGCTCTCACCCGAGGATGTGGTGGGCACGGTCCTGTTCCTGTCCTCGAACGCCTCGCGGATGATGACCGGGCAAGTGCTGGCCATCGACGGTGGCGTCGTGGGCGTGGCCGCATGACCGGGACAAGACCGGACTGGATCGCCGTCGACTGGGGCACGAGCAATGTCCGCGCCTGGGCCATGGACGGAGACCGCCCCCTGGCCGAGGCGTCGTCGGACAAGGGCATGGGCAAGCTGGCGCCCGAGGATTTCGAACCGGCCCTGCTCGACCTGACCCGCGGCTGGACCGATGGCCCGGCCAAGGTCATCGCCTGCGGCATGGTCGGCGCGCGTCAGGGCTGGGTCGAGGCGCCCTATGCCATGACTCCCTGCCCCGCCCGGCCCGAAGGCCTGACCCGCGCGCCGACCACGACCCCCGGCCTTGACGTGCGGATCATTCCCGGCGTGGCGCAATCCGACCCCGCCGATGTGATGCGCGGCGAGGAAACCCAGATCGCGGGCTTCCTCGCGCGGAACCCCGGATGGGACGGCGTGATCTGCCTGCCGGGTACCCATACCAAATGGGTCCATGTCAGCGCGGCCGAGATCGTGAGCTTCCAGACCTTCATGACCGGCGAGGTCTTCGCCACCCTGACCACGCAAACCGTGCTCCGCCATACCGTGGGCACCGAGGGCTGGGACGATGCCGCCTTCGATGTGGGCCTCGATCAGGGAATGTTCCGGCCCGAACGGATGGCCGCGCGGCTTTTCTCGCTCCGGGCCGAGCATCTGCTGCATGGGCTTGGGCCGGGTGCTGCGCGGGCGCGGGCTTCGGGCCTGCTTCTGGGGATGGAACTGGCGGGCGCGCGGCCCTACTGGCTGGGCCGCGAGGTGGCAGTGATCGGCGCGGGCAAGGTGGCGGGGCTTTATGCCCGCGCGCTGGCAGCACAAGGCACGCCCTGCCGGGTCGAGGACGGGGCGGGCATCACCCTTGCCGGCCTGAGCGCCGTTTATGACCGGATGAAGGAAACGACATGACCCGCAAGATCATCGCCATCCTGCGCGGCATCACCCCGCCCGAGGCCGTGCCGGTGGCCGAGGCGCTGGTCGCGGCCGGGATCACCTCGATCGAGGTGCCGCTGAACTCGCCCGACCCATACGACTCGATCCGGGCCATGGCCGATGCCCTTGGCGAGGCGGCCCTGATCGGCGCGGGCACTGTGCTGGCCCCCGAAGAGGTGGGCCGCGTGGCCCAAGCGGGCGGGCGGCTGATCGTATCGCCGAATTGCGATCCGCGCGTCATCGTCGCCACCAGGACCGCCGGCATGCAGAGCTGGCCCGGCGTGATGACGCCCACCGAATGCTTCGCGGCGCTCAGGAACGGCGCGGACGGGCTGAAGATCTTCCCCGCCAGCCTGATCGGCCCCGAAGGTATCAAGGCGATGCGCGCCGTCCTGCCCCCCGGCACACAGGTCTATGCCGTGGGCGGCGCGGGCCCCGCCAATTTCGCCGACTGGATCCGCGCCGGCGCCGACGGTTTCGGAATCGGCACCGCCCTCTACACCCCCGGGCTGTCGGTGGCCGAAGTCACCGCCCGCGCCCGCGACATCATCTCAGCTTATGACGAGGCCACATCATGACCGATCTGATCCATGACGATACCAACTGCCTGCTGGGCGAAGGCCCGATGTGGCATCCCGAACGCGGGGAACTGCTCTGGTTCGACATCCTCTCGCGCCGCCTGCACCGCAAGGGCCAGCACTGGGATTTCGACTGCCATGTCAGCGCCGCCGGCTGGGTCGACCGCGACCGGATCGTCATCGCCTCGGCCCGCGACTTCCGCCTCTTCGACCTGTCGACCGGGAAGGAAGAAAGCCTCGCCCCGCTCGAGGCCGACAACCCCGCGACCCGCTCGAACGACGGCCGGGTGGACCCCTGGGGCGGCTTCTGGATCGGCACGATGGGCATCAAGGGCGAGGAGGGGGCCGGCGCGATCTACCGCTGGTACAAGGGCGAGTTGCGCACGCTCTATCCGGGCATCTCGATCCCCAATTCGATCTGCTTTGCCCCAGATGGCAGCCTCGCCTATTACACCGACACCTTCACCGGCCTGATCATGCGCCAGAAACTCTCCGAGGCCGACGGCTGGCCGGTGGGCGAGCCCGAGGTCCATGTCGATCTGCGCGGGACCGAGTTCAACCCCGACGGCTCGGTCGTCGATGCCGAGGGCAACCTCTGGAACGCGCAATGGGGCACGGCCCGCGTCGCGGTCTATGGCCGGGACGGCGCCTTCCTCGACGCCCATTCCCTGCCGGCGCGCCAGACCACCTGCCCGGCCTTCGGCGGCCCTGACCTGACGGTCATGTACTGCACCTCCGCCGCCTGCGGCCTGCCGCAGGAGGAAATCGCCGCAAAGCCCCATTCCGGCCGCACCTTCCAGGTCCAGACCGGCACCAAGGGGCAACTGGAGCACCGGATCATCCTCTGACGAGGACCCGCCGCCCGTTCGAAAGCGATCACGCTGGGGCGGGGGCAAGACTTTTCTCCGAAAAGTCTTGGACTCAAAAGTCTTCGTA
>JAFIEN010000003.1 GCA_020832515.1 Rubellimicrobium sp.
ATCAGTTGATGGACGTCGCATATGACGATCAGGTCTATGTCGACGACCGCACGATCGACAGCCATATCAAGCGGCTGCGCAAGAAGATGCGGCAGGCCGACGACGATTTCGCCGCGATCGAGACGCTGTACGGAATCGGCTATCGCTACAACGAAGAGTGATCCATGACGGCCGCCCCGAAGATCGACGTAAGGGATCTGAACTCGGTCCGGCGGGCGGCCCGTGACATGGCCGGACAGGACCGGGGGCCCCAGGGATCCGGGGCCCAGGTCCTGCTGGGGGACGATTGGGTTGCGCCCTCGACCCTGTCCGAGCGTGAGATTCTGGTTTCGCGCCGCAGGCGGGGCTTCATCACGCTGAACCGTTCGCCGCTGGCCCGCAAGATCATCACATTCAACCTGATCGCCCTCATCCTTCTGGTGACGGGGATGCTCTGGTTGACCTCGTCGCGCGACAACCTTGCCCTGCAGCGTGCCAACGGCCTCGTGAACGAAGTGCAACTCGTGTCGAATTTGCTCGAGGCGCAATTGCCGCCGACCGGCTTCGGCAGCCTTGGCACAGCCGAGGGTTTCGATGCTGCCGGTGTGCTGGACCGGATCGACCTGCGGGGCGGCGCAGAGGTCTTTGTGTTCGACACCTCGGGCGACCTGATCGCCCGCAAGGTCGCGCCGCCGCGAAGCAGGTCGCAAGTCGGTCTTGAATACGACACCGGCGGCACCCTGATCATCGACCTTCTCAACGGCCTTTGGAACACCGCGTCGCGCGTCCTCTCGGTCGACCGGCAGCCTTCGTCCGAGCACGAACCGAGCCAGAGCCTGGCCGCTATGGTTCCCACGGTGCTTCAGTCGGGCATCAGGGCCGATATGGGTCTGGATAGCGAGGGGCGGACCAGCTTCACGGCCGCAGCACCTGTGATGCAGAACGGCCGTCCTGTCGGGGTCGTGGCGATGACGGCCGCCGCCGGCGAAATCGACGCATTGGCCCGGCGCGAGCGCGAGCAGGTCCTGCAGATGTTCGTCGTAGGCCTTGTCGTGTCGATCGGCCTGAGCCTCGTTCTGGCCTCGACGATCGCCAATCCGATCGCCGATCTGGCAGCGGCGGCCGAGCTTGGGCGGGCACGCAATGCCCGGCGCATGTCGCCCGGCCGCATCCGCATCCCCGATCTGACCGCCCGTCCCGACGAGATCGGACGCCTCTCGGCCGCCCTGCGGGGCATGGTCTCGGCGCTATACGAACGGATCGAGGCGAATGAACAATTCGCAGCCGATGTCGCGCATGAGATCAAGAACCCGCTTGCCTCGCTTCGATCCGCGGTCGGCACATTGCGGGTTGCCAAACGCGACGATCAGAGAGCCACGCTGCTGGACATCATCGACCATGATGTCTCGCGGCTGGACCGGCTTGTCACGGATATCTCGCATGCCTCGCGGCTGGACAGCGAACTGGTGAAGGAGGATCAGCGGCCCTTCGACCTGTTGCGCATGCTCTCGCGGCTGGTGGAGCACCACGCGCGCGAGGCCGACAAGCTCGGCATCGACCTGATCGACGATCTGCCGCCCGGTCAGGTGATCGTCCACGGGCTGGAAGGTCGGCTGGCGCAGGTGTTCACCAATCTGATCGGCAATGCGGTATCTTTCTGCGACCAGGGCGATGCGATCCGGCTGTGGGTCCGCAAACGCGAAAGTCGCGTCCTGATCGTGGTCGAAGATACGGGGCCCGGCATTCCGGAAGATGCCCTCGAGAAGATCTTCCAGCGATTCTATTCCGAGCGTCCCCAAGGCCAGTTCGGGAACAACTCCGGGCTTGGTCTGGCGATCTCGAAGCAGATCGTCGAGGCGCATGGCGGCGTCATCTGGGCCGAGAACATCCGCCCGACCGAGGCCGATGCCACCTCGGAACCGCTTGGAGCGCGGTTCGTTGTCGGCCTTCCCGTCTGACACCGGGCAGAACAGCGCCCCGGTTCGGATTCTCCACGCGACCACCGTCGCATGGGAGGATCGGGCCATCCTCATCCTGGGGCGCTCGGGCGCGGGGAAATCATCGCTGGGCCTGCAGCTTCTGGCCCTTGGCTGCGGCCTTGTCGCCGACGACCGGACCGAATTGCGCCGCGACGGAGACCGGCTTCTCGCGACTTGCCCCGAACGGCTGATCGGCCTGATCGAAGCCCGCGGCATCGGCATCCTGCGGGCCGAGGCGGTGCTCCGGGCCTGGCCCGTGATTGCCGTCGATCTTGACCGGCCCGCCCTCGAGCGATTGCCCCCGGAACGATCCATCAATATCGAAGGTGTTTGCCTTCCCGTCATTCACAAGGTCGACGACCCCTGTTTCCCCGCAGCCATCCTGCAATATGTAAAGGGTTTGACACCGCTTCGCGACAGGGCCGACAGATGACCCCGACAAGCGACACGCCCGGCGAGATGGCGCAGCCCGATCCCGAGGCCATGCGCCAGAGGATCGTTTTCGTGACCGGCCCCTCGGGGGCCGGACGCTCGACCGCAATCCGCGCGCTGGAAGACCTTGGCTGGGAAGTGATCGACAACCTGCCGCTGTCGCTGCTGGGCCGACTGATCGCGGGGCCGCCCCTGACCCGGCCCCTTGCGCTTGGCGTGGATGTCCGCAACCGGGATTTCGGCGTCGATGCCCTGATCGAGGCGATCGACCGTCTCGTGAAGCGGCCCGAGATCGATGAGCATGTCCTCTACATCGACTGTTCCGAGGATGAACTCGTGCGCCGCTATTCCGAGACCCGTCGCCGGCATCCGCTTGCACCCACCGGGTCGCCGCAGGCCGGGATCCGGCGTGAACAGGACCTTCTGACGCCGATCCGCGCCCGGGCGGACATCCTGATCGACACGACCGGCCAATCCCCGCATGACCTGCGGGCCGAGGTGGAAAGCTGGTTCGCCCCCAAGGAAGGACGCCCGCTTGTCATCACGATCCAGTCGTTCAGCTACAAGCGCGGCCTGCCGCGCGGGCTGGATCTGGTGTTCGACTGCCGCTTCCTGCGCAACCCGCACTGGGAGACGACGTTGCGCGCCATGGACGGCCGCGACGCGGCGGTGGCTGCACATGTTGCAACGGATCCGCGTCATGAGGGCTTTCTCGAGCGCCTGACGGATCTTGTGCTGTTCCTTCTCCCGGCCTTCAAGGCCGAGGGAAAGGCCCATCTGTCGATCGGTTTCGGATGTACCGGAGGGCAACACCGCTCTGTCGCCGTGGCCGAAACGCTGGCCAAGACCCTTGCGGAGAAGGGTTGGCAGGTGTCTAAACGGCACAGGGAGATCGAGCGGCAGGTTGCGGCGGCGGCCGCGATCCAACGGGGACGCGAAGAGTGATCGGGATCGTGATCGTGGCACATGGCGGCCTTGCGCGCGAGTATCTCGCTGCGGTCGAACATGTCGTCGGTCGACAAGCCGGGGTGAAGACGGTCTCGATCCAGCCCGATGACGATCGCGCCGCCAAACAGTCCGAGATCTGCCACGCGGCCGATGCGGTGGACCGGGGCAAAGGCGTGGTGATCGTGACCGACATGTTCGGTGGCTCGCCATCGAATCTGTCGCTGCGCGCGTGCGGACCGGCGGATCGCCGCATCCTTTACGGCGCGAATCTGCCGATGCTGATCAAACTGGCCAAATCGCGGGGCAAGCCCGTCGACACCGCCGTGGCCGCCGCGACCGAGGCAGGCCGCAAGTATATCGACAGCCAGATCGTCGGAGCGGATCTGGGGCTTGATCGGGCCGTCTGAGATGGCGCGGCTTCGGCTCAAGATACAGAATATCAAGGGTTTGCACGCACGTGCCTCGGCCAGGCTTGTCGAGGTGGTGGAAGCGCACGACGCAAGCGCGACCGTGTCCAAGGACGGAATGTCGGCGAGCGGGGACAGCATCATGGGGCTTCTGATGCTGGGTGCATCGATCGGAACCTTCATCGAGGTCGAGACATCCGGCCCCGATGCCGATAAACTGTCTCTTGCGATCAAAGAGCTTGTGGCGAACAGGTTCGGAGAGGGCGACTGACCGGACCCGTGGGTGGGAACAGGGCGGAATTGACGGATTCGGCGAACCAGAGCATTCACAGAGACGTGCGACCCGCCCGGACCACGACGGTTTATGACCGCCGCAGCCTGACTTATTCGAACACGTTCGAAAGCCCGCTGAAGCGGAGCCTGATTCGCGCGATCGAATGGATGACGGGAAAGCTGACCATCATTCGCCGGATTCGCGAATTCGAACGCCGTCCTGCACCGGTCGGGCAAGCGTTCTGGAGCGCCTGCCTCGAGGTGATGCGGGTCGATCTGCTGACTCCTCCCGACGAAATGCGCCGTATTCCGACCCGGGGTCCGGTGATCCTTGTGGCAAACCACCCCCACGGACTTGTCGACGGGATGGTTCTGGCCGAGCTGATCGGACGGGTGCGCACCGATTACCGGATCCTGACCCGGTCGATCCTGACGGGAATCGACGAAAGCGCATCGACCTACATGATCCCTGTCCCCTTCCCGCATGAGGCGGATGCCCAGCGCAAGATGTTGGCGATGCGGAGCCAGGCGATGCAGCATCTTGAGGCTGGCGGCCTTGTTGCCCTGTTCCCTTCCGGCGTGGTCGCTGCCGCCGGGACAATGTTCGGACCGGCGATCGAGGCGGAGTGGAATGTCTTCACCGCCAAGATGATCCGCACCTCGGGCGCGACGGTCGTTCCGGTCTTCTTTCCCGGGTCAAATTCGCGCTGGTATCAGATGGCAAACCGCATTTCGCCCACGCTGCGGCAGGGGCTTTTGCTGCACGAGGTGGCCCATGCCCTCGACAAGCCGCAGCGGCCGGTGATCGGTCATCCGCTCAGCCCCGAGGACATGGCCCCGCATATCGCCGATCCGCGCGCCTTCATGGCGTGGTTGCGCGCGCATACGCTGGATCTGGGCCAGGATGTGGCGGTCGCACCAGGCGCCACGTCGCAGGCCGACGGGACGTCGGGCCGCTGATCGGGCCTGTCTACCGCGTCGGTACCGGGCTTTCGCCGCGATAGTCGTAGAAGCCGCGGTTGGTCTTGCGGCCAAGCCAGCCGGCCTCGACATATTTGGTCAGCAGGGGGCAGGGGCGGTACTTGGTGTCCGCCAGCCCGTCATGCAGCACGTTCATGATCGCAAGGCAGGTGTCCAGCCCGATGAAATCGGCCAGTTCCAGCGGCCCCATCGGGTGATTCGCACCCAGCTTCATCGACACGTCGATGGACTTGACCGACCCCACCCCCTCGTACAGCGTGTAGATCGCCTCGTTGATCATCGGCATGAGGATGCGGTTCACGATGAAGGCGGGAAAATCCTCGGAACTCGAGGCGGTCTTGCCCAGCCGCTCGACCACGGCAAGGCAGGCGGCAAAGGTTTCCTTGTCGGTGGCGATGCCGCGGATCAGTTCGACCAGCTGCATCACCGGAACGGGGTTCATGAAGTGAAAGCCCATGAACTTCTCGGGGCGGGCCGTCCGTGCGGCAAGCCGCGTGATCGAGATCGACGACGTGTTCGAGGTCAGGATCGTGTCGGGGCCAAGATGCGGGCGCAGCTCGTCGAAGATGGCGTGCTTGATCGCCTCGTTCTCGGTCGCGGCCTCGATGACCAGGTCGCAGGGGCCAAGATCGGCAAGGGACAGGGTCGGACGAATCCGGCCCAGCGCGGCAAGCTTGTCTGCTTCGGTGATCGTCCCGCGGTTGACCTGCCGGTCCATGTTGCGCCCGATCGTCGAAAGGGCCCCATCGAGCGCATCCTGACTGACATCGGTGATCTGCACGTCATATCCCGCCAGGGCAAAGACATGGGCGATACCGTTGCCCATCTGCCCCGCGCCCACCACGCCAACCTGTTCGATACTCATCGTCTTCGTCCCCGTCTTTCTGCCACGCAGCATAGGCCCGGCCATGGCGGGGCCACAAGGGCGGGCGCGGTTGACGGGGCAATTCCTGACAATCTTCTGCAAATCCAAGGTTTAGAGGTTTGGCAATGGTTTCCGGTGACTCTGGCCCCGGGTGAGTTTGAGAGTGGTGGGAACCATGAAACACGACACGCTTGCAGAAGCGGGGCTAAGCTATGGGCTATGCCGGTACGGAAATTCGCGTCTTCTGTTCCGGGGGCCGCGCAAACCGCTTGAGGGGCGCTACATCGCCTTCGTCGGCGGCACCGAGACCTATGGCAAGTTCATCGAGCGCCCCTTTCCCGCGCTGGTGGAAGAGGCGCTGGGCGAACGGTGCGTGAACTTCGGCTGCGTGAATGCGTCGATCGACGCCTTCATGAACGAACCGGTCATCCAGTCCGCCTGTCAGGAGGCGACGATGAGCGTGGTCCAGATCATGGGCGCGCAAAACCTGTCGAATCGCTTCTACACCGTCCATCCACGGCGCAACGACCGGTTCCTGCGGGCCTCGACCGTGCTCAAGGCGATCTTCCCCGAAGTCGACTTCTCGGACATCTGCTTCACGCGGCATCTTCTGACCGAACTGCACGGCGTGGCGCCGGACCGCTTCTCGATCATCGTGACCGAATTGCAGCAGGCCTGGGTCGCGCGGATGCGAAGCTTTCTGTCCGAGATCGGGCCGCGGGCGGTGCTCTTGTGGTTTGCCGACCACCTGCCGTCCGACAGCCCCTGGGAAGAGCGGCCCGATCCCTTCCGGGCCGAGCCGCTGTTCGTGACACGCAAGATGGTGGACAGTCTGCGACCGCTGGTGCGCGGCGTCGTGATGGCACAGCCCTCGGCCCGCGCCTTGTCACGCCGAAGCACCGGCCTTGTGCATTCGTCGATGCGGTCGACTGCGGCGGCCGAACTTCTGGGCCCCGCCGCACATGCAGAGGCCGCAGAGGCGCTTGCCACATCGCTGCGCGCCGCGCTTCATTGATCGTCGTCCGTGGCGGACACCCGGGGTTTGGCCAACCCCGGGGCCGGGGCCTGTCACGACCTGGCCGTCAAAGCTTTTCGGTCAACTCGGGCAGGATGGTGAACAGATCGCCGACAAGGCCGTAGTCGGCCACCTGAAAGATCGGCGCCTCTTCATCCTTGTTGATGGCGACGATGATCTTGCTGTCCTTCATGCCCGCCAGATGCTGGATCGCGCCCGAGATGCCCACCGCGACGTAAAGGTCGGGTGCGACAACCTTGCCGGTCTGGCCCACCTGCCAATCGTTCGGCGCATAGCCCGAATCGACCGCGGCCCGGCTTGCGCCCACGGCGGCACCAAGCTTGTCGGCCAGCTTCTCGATGATGGCGAAATCGTCTTTCGATCCGACACCACGCCCGCCCGACACGACCACCCCGGCCGAGGTCAGCTCGGGCCGGTCATTGGCGGCGACCTTGTCCTCGACCCATTCCGACAAGGCCGGGTCGCTGGCGGCATCCACCGCGCTGACCGCGGCAGACCCGCCCATCGGGGCCGCGTCGAAACCGGCGGTGCGGATCGTCATGACCTTGACCGGATCCGAGGATTTCACCGTCTGCAACGCATTGCCGGCATAGATGGGGCGCTCGAACGTGTCGCCGTCGATCACGGCCGTCACGTCCGAGATCACCATCACATCCAGCAGGGCCGCCACGCGCGGCATGATGTTCTTGGCATCCGTGGTCGAGGGTGCCACCACATGGCTGTAGCCGCCCGCAAGCCCCACGATCAGCGCGGCCGTCGGTTCGGCCAGCCGGTGGCCATAGAGCGGCGCCTCGGCCACCAGAACCTTGGCCACGCCCGAGATCCCTGCCGCTTCCGCCGCCGCATCCGCCGCACGCGCGCCGGTGCACAGCACCGTGACCTCGCCCAGAGCCTGCGCCGCCGTCACCGCCTTGGCGGTCGCGTCCAGCGCCAGTTGCCCGTCCGTCACTTCGCCGATCAGAAGAACAGCCATCAGACAGCCCCCGCCTCTTTGAGTTTCTCGACCAGTTCGTCGACCGACTTGACCACGATCCCCGCCTTGCGCGCGGGCGGCTCGGCCGTCTTCATCACGCTCAGCCGCGGCGCCACCTCGACGCCGTAATCGGCGGGTGTCTTTTCCTCGAGCGGCTTTTTCTTCGCCTTCATGATGTTGGGAAGCGATGCATAGCGCGGCTCGTTCATCCGCAGGTCAACCGTGACGACGGCGGGCATCCTGACCCTGATGGACTGAAGGCCCCCGTCCACCTCACGCGTCACGGTGGCGTGGTCGCCCTCGACCGCAAGCTCGGATGCAAAGGTCGCCTGCGCCCAGCCCAGAAGCGCGGCCAGCATCTGCCCGGTCGCGTTCATGTCATTGTCGATCGCCTGCTTGCCACACAGGACAAGGCCCGGCCCCTCGTCCTTGACGATGGCGGCAAGGATCTTGGCCACGGCCAGCGGTTCGACGTCCTGATGCACATCTTCGCCCGAGACGACCAGAATCGCCCGGTCCGCCCCCATGGCAAGCGCTGTCCGCAGCGTTTCCTGCGCCTGCTTCACGCCGATCGAGACAGCGACGACCTCGTCGGCCTTGCCCGCCTCTCTCAGGCGGATCGCCTCTTCGACGGCGATCTCGTCGAATGGGTTCATCGACATCTTCACATTGGCAAGATCGACCCCGGATCCGTCGGCCTTGACCCGGACCTTGACGTTGTAGTCGATCACGCGCTTCACAGGCACGAGGACCTTCATCGGCGTCTCCTTGGACATGCGTGACTTCCGGCCGGACATAGCGCGGCGAAACCAGCCGTGACAGTGCAAAATCGACGCGGCAGGGGCCTAAGACGCCAGTCGCCGCGTTGGTTTCAGCCGATCCGCAAGACGATCTTTCCGATATGGTCGCCCGATTCCATCCGCGCATGGGCAAGGGCCGCCTCTTCCAGCGCAAATTCGCTGTCCATCACCGGGGCAATGCGGCCCGCATCCAGCAGCGGCCAGACCTTTTCGCGCAGCGCCTCGGCGATGCGGGCCTTGGCAAGGTCGGATTGCGGGCGAAGCGTCGAACCCGTGATCGTGAGCCGCCGCATCATCAGGGGCGCGAGGTTCAGTTCCATCTTCGAGCCCTGCAGGAAGGCGATCTGCACCAGTCGCCCCTCATCCGCCAGCGCGCTCAGGTTGCGTTGCGTGTAGCTGCCGCCCACCATGTCAAGGATGACATTCGCGCCACCTGCCGCTTTCAGCACGGCGACGAAATCCTCGTCTCGGTAGTTGATCGCGCGCTCGGCGCCCAGGCCTTCGCAGGCGCGGCACTTTTCGGCGCTGCCCGCCGTGGCAAGGACGCGCGCGCCAAAGGCATGGGCCAGCTGGATCGCGGTGGTCCCGATGCCCGAGGATCCGCCGTGGACAAGGAACGTCTCGCCCCCCTGCAGCCCGGCCCGCTGGAACACGTTCGACCAGACGGTGAAGAAGGTTTCGGGCAGGCAGGCCGCCTCGCGCAGGGCCATGCCCTTGGGGACCCGCAGGCAATGGGCGGCGGCTGTCACGGCGAATTCGGCGTAGGAGCCGCCGGGAAACAGCGCCGTGACCTGATCGCCCGGGGCCAGCCCTGTGACGCCGGGGCCTGTTGCCGCAACGGTGCCCGCCCCTTCCAGCCCCGGAAGGTCGCTCGCCCCTTTCGGGGGCGCATAAAGCCCCGCCCGCTGCAGCGCATCGGGCCGGTTCACCCCGGCATAGGCAAGGCGGACCAGCACCTGCCCGGGACCGGGTTCGGGGACCGGGCGGGTTTCGGGGGTCAGAACCTCGGGCCCGCCGGGGGCAGGAATCGCGACAGCGCGCATGGATGCCGTCACAGGCTGCCCTCGGGGGCCATGTCGCCGGACGGGGCGTCAGCGGGCGCGTCATCCGGGCCGCCCCCCCGGCGGTTGCGCGGCGGACGGATCATCCCTCCGATCCGGTCAAGCGAGGCGACCAGCGGCTTGAGAACCGGGTTCCCCCGGACCTGCGCCTTTGCCTTCTCGATCTGCATCACCTCGGCGATGCGGCGGTCGATGAAGGCATCGGTCGCCTGCTGGTCATAGCTGTCATCGCCAAGCCAGTAGAGCACCGTCGCGGCATAGACGCCCGAGAGGGTCGCGCGCTTGGTGTACCAGTTCACATCCTGGGCATCGTCGCCAAGCGTGGTCCAGATCAGATCGGCCGTGCCCCAGATCAGCCGCGCCCCTTCGGCCGTCATATGGGGCAGGGCAAAGAGTGCGCTGGCGCGACGCACGGCCTCCTTGTCGGTGATCGCGTCAAGGCGGGCGCGGATGGCATAGGCGATCCGGTCGCGGAAGCGCAGATCCGCAAGATTGGTGGCCTGCAGCGCGGCGACCATCGCGGCATCGCCCGTCTGGTGATAGGCCACGGCCAGATCGACGGCCCCGCGAGGACACAGGCGGCGCGCCTCGGCCCGGTCGAGGCCCGAGCGGGTCACGGCGATGTCGAATGCCTTTTGCGACCAGCCGTCGTAAGGCACTTCGGGCAGGACATGGTCGAGAAGCGACTGGACCTGCGGGTCGATCGTGATCTGCTGCATCGGGCACTCCATTGTGGTGCGGCTCTGTGCTGGACAAGCTAGGGTCACTTTGCTAAGGGGGCAACTCCTGCAGTTCCCGCAGTTTAACCAGAAAGGTGGTGACAACCACATGCAGGTCAGTGTTCGCGACAACAATGTCGATCAGGCGCTTCGGGCCCTGAAGAAGAAGTTGCAGCGCGAAGGCGTGTTCCGCGAGATGAAGCTCAAGCAGCATTTCGAGAAGCCGTCCGAGAAGAAAGCGCGCGAGAAGGCCGAGGCGATCCGCCGCCAGCGCAAGCTTGCCCGCAAGAAGCTGCAGCGCGAAGGTATGCTCTAGGGCGTTCCAAAGACGTTGCGCGTAACGGATGACCCCCGTGGCCCAAGGCCCGGGGGTTTGTCATGTCGGGGCAGAGGGCGGGTGCAGGCCAGACGGCCAGCACATCTCAGAACCGGGCGATCACCAGCGTCGGCACCATCGCGGCCAGGCCCATGAAGGCAAGGCCGCACAGCAGCAACACCCCGTCGCGCGCCAGGATGCTGACCGAGAAGCAGACGACCGCGGCCCCCAGGATCGACGAGGACAGCGGCACAAGTTCGAGAAACGGCATCGACAGGCCCGAGACGAAACAGCCCAGCGGCGCCAGAAGGCCGAACGGCCAGCGCAGCAGCAACTCCAGCCGTGCCCGGGTGTGTCGGTCGACCCAAAGCCCGAGGCGTTCCAGAAAGCCCGACACCATGCCCACGCGCGCACCGGGCAGACTGCGGGCGACAAGCACGCCCGGCAGCCAGAGATGCCGCCGACCGATCAGGATCTGCCCCGAAATCAGTGCGATGGTCAGCCCCATGATCGTCGGAAGGAAGAAGATGCCCGACAAGGGCGAGACGACGATCAGAGCAGGCACCATCAGGCCCGGCACGAAGGAGGCTTCGCCAAATTCCTCGATGACCTGACCAAGCGACACCTGGGGGCGATCGCTCAGTCCTTTCACCCGGTCGATGATCTCGCCGACGGATCGGCCGTTCGGCAGCGGGGCGGCCATGTCGGACCTGCTTCGTCGATACCCGCCTTCATTTGCGCCGGAAGCCTGCGTCTTTCAAGTGCCTCGCCCCGTCGCCCGGGCGCAATCCACCTGCGATCGCGCGCCGGCGGCCGGACGACCCGTGCTCAGCCCGCGCCCGGGGGCATGCCGCCGGGCGGCTCGGGGCACATGTCGGCGCTGACCGGATACATCACGAAGGCGCCCTCCGGCCCCCCGTCGGCGAGGAGCGAGATGGCGCCGTCCGCGTTGAACAGGCTTGCGCCATGATCGCCGGGGATGAGGCGCAGGCCGTCCTGATGCGCCTCGAGCGTGAAGGCGCCCTGTTCGCCGTCGACGAAGCAAAGGACCGGGTCGCTGTCCCGGCATTCGGCCCATTCGGCGAAACGGGCATCCGCGTCGCGCGTCCACACCTCGAGCACGACAGGCATGAGGCCACCGGCCAGCGGTCCGGCAGGGCCGATGGCGATCTCGGTGACCTGCCGGGCAGGATCTGCCCGAAGCTCGGAAAAATCGAAGATCCGTCGATAGCAGCCGCTGTCTCCTGCGGCAGGAAGGCCCGGCAGGGCAAGCGCGCCAGCCACGGCGGCAAGGCAGGGAAATCCGTTCAATCGCATCCTGAAATCCATCCGTTCAATGGATCAAGGATGCCAGAGCCCTGCCCGCCCGGCAAGCGGCTCAGGGTTTTGCGAAGACGATGATCAGGCCGAAGCAGACCGGCACCAGCGACAGCGCCATGACGACCAATGCCGGCAATCCCCATGTGGCAAGCGACAGTCCGGCCAGGGTCACCAGAATGACCAGCGCGTACCAGATGTTGTCCTTGCTTCCGAAGACAACGTCGCGTGCGATCCAGCCGATCAGCGGGATGGACAGCGCGACACGCGCGGGCAGCGAGGTGCGGGGCGGGATGGGTGTCAGGATGCTCATGAGCGCGCACTTAATGCCGCGCTGCGGCATCGCCATGTGGCGGGATGCCACGGGACCATGCGAATGCCTGCTGCCCCGGCGTTGACGCGGCCCATGCCCATGCTAAACCCCCATGGTCCACTTGACGGGGTGCAAGGCCCTTCGTGCCTGCGCGAAACGGGAGCCGGCAATGAACCTTTTCAGCGAAATCCGCCTGTCGGTCCTGGCCGCACTCGATGCGCTTGTGGCGGACGGCGTCCTGCCTGCGGGAATGTCGCTTGACGCCGTCGCTGTCGAACCGCCCCGCGATGCGGGTCATGGCGACATGGCGACCAATGCCGCAATGGTGCTGGCCAAGCCCGCCGGCCTTCAACCCCGCGCCATCGCCGAGGCGCTGGCCGCCAGGCTGCGCGACGATCCCCGCGTGGCCGAGGCGACCGTGGCCGGGCCGGGCTTCCTCAACCTGCGGCTTCAGCCCACCGTCTGGCAGGGCGTGGTGCTGGCAGCCCTGACCGATCCGGGGTTCGGACGATCGACCCTTGGGCAGGGCAAGCGGGTCAACGTCGAATTCGTCAGCGCCAACCCCACCGGCCCGATGCATGTGGGCCATACGCGCGGCGCGGTCTTCGGCGATGCCCTGGCCAACCTTCTGGCCCATGCGGGCTGGGAGGTGACACGCGAATACTACATCAACGACGGGGGCGCGCAGGTCGATGTGCTGGCACGCTCGGCCTATGAGCGCTACCGCGAGGCCTGCGGCCACGCGCCCGAGATCCGCGAAGGACTTTATCCCGGCGATTACCTTGTCCCCGTGGGCGAGGCGCTGAAGGAGAAATACGGCGACAGCCTGCTCGACAAGGGCGAACAATACTGGCTGACCGAGGTGCGCGACTTCGCGACCGACCGGATGATGGAAATGATCCGCCAGGACCTCGCGCTTCTTGGCGTGTCGATGGATGTCTATGCCTCGGAGAAGGCAATCTACGGCACCGGCCGGATCGAAGCCGCGATCGAGACGCTCCGCGGCATGGACCTGATCTACGAGGGTCAGCTCGATCCGCCGAAGGGAAAGGTGCCCGAGGACTGGGAGCCGCGCGAACAGACGCTGTTCCGCTCGACCGCGCATGGCGACGATGTGGACCGTCCGGTGAAGAAGTCCGACGGGAGCTGGACCTATTTCGCACCCGACATCGCCTATCACCACGACAAGGTGCAGCGCGGTTTCGATGCGCTGATCGACATCTTCGGCGCGGACCATGGCGGTTATGTCAAGCGGATGAAGGCGGCCGTCGCGGCGCTGTCGCAGGGGCGGGTTCCGCTGGACATCAAGCTGATGCAGCTGGTGAAGCTGTGGAAGAACGGCGAGCCGTTCAAGATGTCCAAGCGCGCGGGCACCTTCGTGACGCTGCGCGACGTGGTCGAGCAGGTGGGGCCGGATGTGACGCGGTTCCACATGCTGACGCGCAAGAACGACGCCCCGCTCGATTTCGATTTCGACAAGGTGCTTGAGCAGTCCAAGGACAATCCGGTCTTTTATGTGCAGTATGCCCATGCGCGCATCCAGTCCGTCCTGCGCCGGGCGCGCGACGCGGGCGTCGATGTGTCGGACGCGGCACTGGCCGGGGCCGACCTGTCGGGTCTGGCCCATGAGGCCGAGCTGAAACTTGCCCGCCAGATCGCCGAATGGCCCCGCCTGGTCGAGATCGCGGCGCGGGGCAACGAACCGCACCGGATCGCCTTCTACCTTTACGACCTTGCGTCGGATCTGCACGCGCTCTGGAACCGCGGCAATGACGATCCCGGCTTGCGCTTCCTGCAAGAGGGTGACGCGATGGCCACACAGGCGAAAATCGCCCTGATCCGGGCCACGGCGGTTGTCATTTCGGCCGGTCTTGGTATCCTCGGTGTCACCCCGGTGGACGAGATGCGCTGAAGCGTGCCACCGCCGCGGGTTCGAGTGAGGCAGCAGAACCGACCGGCGTTCAGGCAGTCCCTGCCCCGTGCGCCGGCAGTGAGGCAAGGATGGCAGCTGTATCCGACGGGCCCGGCGCGGCCCCCTTCGCGTCCCGTGCGGCAGAGCGCGCCGGTCGCTTCATTCACATAAGCGGCGCGGTGGTATCTCTGGCGCTTATGGCCGGGATCGGCCTCTGGGGCTACCGGCTTCTGGTGCGCGACGTGACCGGCATCCCGGTCGTGCGCGCGGTCGAAGGTCCGATGCGCGTGGCCCCGCCCGATGCAGGCGGCGAGATCGCGGCGCATGTGGGCCTTGCCGTCAACGCCGTCGCCGCACGGGGCGAGGCCGCCCCCTCGGAAGATGTGCTCGTGCTGGCACCCACGCCCGTGTCGCTTGCCCCCGAAGACATGGAGGTTCAGTCCATGGCCGAGGCCGGCGAACTGTCCCCCGCCGATGTGACGGGCGATGAACTGGTCCCGGTCCTTGCCGCGCTCGACGGGCCGCTGACCGCCGAAGACGTGCTGGCGCTGGCAGACCAGATCGCCGCAGGTGCCGAACCGATGTCGCTGCTCGATGCCCAGAACCCGGGCGCCGTGGCCGCGCCCGCCGGGGGGTGGTCGATGGAGATCATTCCGGCCTCGATCCCCGGCGTCAACGCCGCCCCCTATCCGCCGACACGACCCGAGGGCTTTGCTCAGCTTGCCTCGGCCATCGCGACCGACCCCGGCCCCGCCGCCAGCACCGCCGCCCCCGCCGGCACCCTCCTGCCGCTGACCACCACCGAGATGCCGGTCGGCACCACCCTTGTCCAGCTTGGCGCCTTCGATTCGATCGAGATCGCCAGCACCGAATGGGCCAACCTCTCGCGCCGTTTCGCGGATTTCATCGGCGGCAAGAGCCCCATCGTCCAGGAGGCCGAAAGCGGCGGGCGGACCTTCTTCCGCCTGCGGGCAATGGGCTTCAACGATCTGGCCGATGCGCGTCGCTTCTGCGCCGTCCTTGCGGCCGAGGATGCCAACTGCATCCCCGTCGTGGTGCGCTAGCTTGCCCGCCTCTGCCGTCATCTTCGGGATCGAAGGTCCGGCAGTCACGCCCCGCGAACGCGCCTTCCTGCGCGAGGTGGACCCGTGGGGCTTCATCCTTTTTGCCCGCAACATCGCCGATCCCGCGCAACTCAAGGCTTTGACCGCCGACCTGCGCGATGTCCTGGGCCGCGACGCCCCGATCCTGATCGACCAGGAGGGCGGCCGCGTTCAGCGGATGCGCGCGCCCCATTGGCGCGAGTATCTGCCGGCGCTTGACCAGATGGCATGCGCGCGCGATCCGCTTCGCGCACAATGGCTGCGCAACCGGCTGATCGCCGAAGAGCTTCACGCCGCCGGGATCGACGTCAACTGCGCGCCGCTTGCCGATCTGGTCGAGGCCGAGACCCATCCGATCCTGCTCAACCGCCTTTACGGCGATACGGTCGACACCGTCACCGCCGCCGCGCGCGCCTGTGCCGCGGGGCTTCTGGCCGGCGGCGTCCTGCCGGTTCTCAAGCATCTGCCCGGCTATGGACGGGCCAGTGTGGACAGCCACCTGACCCTGCCCCGCGTCACCGCCCCGCTGGATGACCTGCGCGCCCGCGACTTTGCACCCTTCGCCGGACTGGCCGACATGAAGATGGGGATGACCGCCCATATCGTGATCGAAGCCATCGACCCCGACCGCCCCGCCACCGTCTCGGCCCCGGTGATCGACATGATCCGGCACAAGATCGGGTTCGGGGGCCTTCTGATGTGTGACGATCTGGGGATGGAGGCGCTGTCGGGCAGCCTTGCGCAACGCACCGCCGATGTGCAGGCTGCGGGCGTGGATATCGTGCTTCACTGCTCTGGAAAGCCGTCAGAGATGGAAGAGGTTGCTGGTGCCCTGTCGCCCATGACGCCCCCGGCGTCCGTCCGCGCCGCCGCCGCGCTGGCACAGCGCCGTGCGCCCGAGCCGCTGGATGCCGCGGCCTGTCTGGCCGAACTGTCCGGCCTGCTGGACACCCCTCGTTGAGCGGCTTCGACCGGGACGCCCGCGTTGCCGGCCGGCTGGCCGCCGAGGCGCTGATCGTCGATGTCGATGGCTATGAGGGCCCGCTGGATCTGCTTCTGACGCTGGCGCGGACGCAGAAGGTGGACCTGCGCCAGATCAGCATCCTTGCACTGGCCGAGCAGTATCTGGCCTTCATCGAACAGGCCAAGGCCCTGCGGATCGAACTGGCGGCCGATTACCTGGTCATGGCGGCCTGGCTGGCCTTCCTGAAGTCGCGCCTGCTTTTGCCGCCCGACCCCACCGAGGACGGCCCCTCGGGCGAGGAACTGGCCGCCCATCTGGCCTTTCAGCTTGAACGCCTGCAGGCCATGCGCGAGGCGGCGGCCAAGCTGATGGCGCGCGACCAGCTGGGGCGGGATTTCTTCGCCCGCGGCATCACCGAGGATGTCACCCGCTCGCGCCGCGTCACGCATACGGCGACGCTTCTGGACCTGATGCAGGCCTATGCCCGCATCCGCACCCGGGACGAGTTCCGCCCCTTCGTGCTGGACCGCGATGCGATCATGACGATGGAACAGGCGCTTGAACGGATGCGGCGGCTGATCGGCTTTGCCGGCGACTGGACCGAGCTGTCAAGCTACCTGCCCGAAGGTTGGGAGGTGGACCCGGTCCGGCGCCGCTCATCGACCGCGGCAACCTTTGCGGCAAGCCTCGAACTGGCCAAGGAAGGCCGGATCGAAATCCGCCAGTCCGATACCTATGCCCCCATCCTGATCCGCAAGAAGGCCCCCGGTGATGGATGAGTCGGCGGAACGCTCGCTCTTCGAGGCCCCGCCGATGGCCGAGCAGGAGCGCATGGTCGAGGCGATCCTCTTTGCCAGCGCCGATCCGGTGACGGTGACCGAACTGATGAACCGCATGCCGCATGGCTGCGACGCGGCCGAGGCGCTGTCCCTCCTGCGCAAGCGCTATGAGGGGCGTGGCGTGAACATCCAGCGTGTGGGTGAAGCCTGGGCGATCCGCACCGCGCCGGATCTTGGGTTCCTCATGCAGAAAGAGGTGATCGAGACGCGCAAGCTGTCGCGCGCGGCGATCGAGACCCTGGCGATCGTCGCCTATCACCAGCCCGTCACCCGCGCCGAGATCGAAGAGATCCGGGGCGTCAGCGTCAGCCGGGGCACGATCGACCAGTTGATCGAGATGGACTGGATCCGGCTGGGCCGGCGCAAGATGACGCCGGGCCGCCCGGTGACCTTCGTGGTGACGCCGGCCTTTCTTGATCACTTCGGTCTGGAAAGCGCCCGCGACCTGCCGGGGCTGAAGGAATTGCGGGCCGCGGGCCTTCTGGACAACCGCCCGCCCCCCGGCACCGCCATGCCCGAGGACGAGGACAGGCCGGACGACCAGCCCGAACTGTTCGGCGGCGCGGGCTGAACCGCAGGCACCGGTCGCCTCCGGCCCCTGGCCTCAGATGGGCGATCCTGCCGGCAATCGACCCCGGGCCGCCGTCCCGCGATCGCGGTCGCGCATGTCCAGCCGCACCAGCGCGCGCTCGATCGCCGCAAGGGCGATATCGGCATCGGCGGGGGTAAAGACCAGCGGGGGCCGCATCTTGATGATGTTTCCATGCACCCCTTCGCCGCCGACAAGGATGCCTTCGTCACGCAGGTCGTTGATCAGGCGTTTCGCCTCGTCCGGGGCAGGCTCAAGCGTGGCGCGGTCGCGCACCAGTTCGACACCGAAGGCAAGGCCGGTGCCGC
The DNA here is from genome assembly GCA_020832515.1 of Rubellimicrobium sp. Lineage (GTDB taxonomy): Bacteria > Pseudomonadota > Alphaproteobacteria > Rhodobacterales > Rhodobacteraceae > JAFIEN01. The sequence continues at coordinate 18,115 of JAFIEN010000003.1, forward strand.
GCACATCGCCGATGATCGGAAACCGCTCCTGCAGCCGCAGGAGGCCGGCCTTGAAATGCGCGCCCGTAGTGGCGGCTGTGCGCAGAAGATCGCGGTCCCGGATTTCGTCAAGCACCGCAAGACCGGCCGCGCAAGAGACGTTGTTGCCGCCGAAGGTCGAGAAGAAATCCGTCTGCTCCATGAAATGGTCAAGGATCTCGGGCCGGGTCAGGACCACGCCGATGGGATGCCCGTTGCCCGCAGGCTTGCCGATGGTCACGAAGTCCGGCACGACGCCGTGGTGCATGTAGCCGAAGAAGTGCCCGCCCATCCGGCCGAAACCCGATTGCACCTCGTCTGCGATGCAAAGCCCCCCTGCCTTGCGCACCCGTTCGAACACCCCCGCGACATAGCCCGGCACGGGTTCGAGCACACCATTCGTCATGAAGGCCATGTCGATCATCACCGCCGCAGGCTTCATCCCCGCCGCATCAAGCGAGGCGATGGCCCGGTCCACGTCTTCGGCATAACGCTCGCCCATGTCGGGTGTGCCGTGGCGGTGGATGCCGCGATAGCCGTCCGGCGCAAGCATGGTGCGCACATGGTCGGGCATCGTCCCCCGCCGCAGCGCCGATGGCGAGATCGCGTCGATTGCCTCGGTGACCCCGTGATAAGCGAACTCCTGCGTCAGGAAACCCCGGTTGCCGGTCCATGCACGGGCCATGCGCCATGCGATGTCATTCGCCTCGGAGCCCGAATTGACGAAGGCGCAGGCTGTCAGCGCGCCATCCGTCAGCGCGCCAAGCCGTTCGGCATAGTCCAGCACCAGTTCACCCAGATAGCGCGTGTTGGTGTTGAGAATGCGCGACTGCACCGCAATCGCCTGCGTTACGCGAGCGTTGCAGTGACCGACGATCGGCACGTTGTTGTAGCAATCGAGGAAGGCACGGCCCCCGGCATCGAACAGCCGGCACCCCTCGCCCCGCACGATATGCAGGGGCGGGTCGTAGAACACATAGGGCCGCGACCCCATCACCGCCCGGCGCCGTTCCATCAGGCGCGCGACAGGCTGGGTCACGACCGCGGCCGACCGCCCGGTCGCCGCCGCAAAGATCGCCGTGGCGCGGTCGCGGCCGATCGCGGTCATGCGGTGCAGCGCCTCGGCCCCGCCGAACCCCGCCTCGGCCAGGTAGTCGTCCCGATCCGGCCGCTCGGCCGCGCGGGTGGCCGTGATGATCTGGGTGAGCAACTGGCGCGCGACCATCAGGTCGTAGATCAGGTCCAGCTCCTCGATCTCGATCGGCTGGACTGAGTGGAAACCCGCGACAAGGGCCGACCAGATCGCCTCGGGATCGGGGGCGTGGTGGCTGAAGTCGGGCAGGGCATTGGCGACATCAAGGATCGCGGGGCCATGGAACGCGTCACCAAAGTCGATCAGGCCCGAGACGCGGTTGTCAGGACCAAGGATCAGGTTGTGCGGATGGATATCCCCGTGGATCACCTGCGCCCGCAAGGCGGGCAGGCGCGGCAGGACATGCGCCTCGAAATGGTCGATCAGCGCCTCGGCCGTTGCCCGGTCTGCGCCAAGATGGCGTGTCCGGTCGCGCAGATGGACAAGCTCGCGCAAGTCCCACAACAGGTGGCGATCCTGTGCCGCAGGGTGGATGTAGCCGCGCAGGCCCCGCTGCAGCCGCGCGATCATCGCGCCGAAATGGTGGAAATCCGCAGGGCCCAGGGTCTCGTCATCGGCCAGCCGCCCCGGCAGATAGGACAGGACGCAGACCCGCCAGCCGCGACCATCCGGCCCTGTGGCGACCGCCCAGTCCGCCCCGTCGCGCGTCCGGCGATGGCGTGGCACCGGCAGGCCGGGATCGACCATGGCAAGGTGATGCAAGGCACCAAGCTGGCAGGCGATGTCGGCATCGCCCTCGTCGGCGTTGAAGACCTTGATCAGCCAGTCCTGCCCCGCGCCGTCGGTCAGGCGGTGATTCAGGTCACGCTCGGAGTAAAGCGCCCTGATCTGCCCCTCCAGATCGAAGTCGTCCCGGACCAGCGCCCGCAGCCGGTCGAGGTCCAGGTCCGGCGGTGGGGTCGTAAGGAATTTCATGGCAGATGCACCCGTCTTGGCCACGAAAACCATAGGGGCTTTGGGCGCCCGAGGCCAGAGAGCGCGGCACCCGGCCGATGGCCCCGCATGGTCGCAGGACTGGACAAGGCCCGGCGGCAATGGTCTTTGCCCCTGAGACGAAAGCTCCAGAGGAGGACCGACCGATGAACGACACATCGCTGAGCGCGCGTCTGAAGGACCGCGACCTGCTGCGCGAAGACGCCATGGTCGCAGGCCGCTGGTGTCAGGGCACGGATGGCAAGCGGTTCGCAGTCACAAACCCCGCCAATGGCGAGGTTCTGGCCAATGTCGCCGATATCGGGCTGGACCAGATCCGCGCCGCCATCGCCGCCGCCGATACCGCACAGCGCGACTGGGCGCAGGCCACCGGCAAGGAACGCGCCGCCGTGCTGCGCCGCTGGTTCGAACTGATCCAGGAAAACCTCGAGGATCTGGCCGTCATCCTGACCGCCGAAATGGGCAAGCCCCTGCCCGAGGCGCGGGGCGAGATCGCCTATGGTGCAAGCTTCATCGAATGGTTCGGCGAAGAGGCCAAGCGCGTCTATGGCGACATCATCCCCGGCCATCAGCGCGACAAGCGCATCCTTGTGATGAAACAGCCCGTCGGCGTCGTCGCGGGGATCACGCCGTGGAACTTTCCCAACGCCATGATCACCCGCAAGCTCGCACCCGCGCTGGCCGCCGGTTGCGCCATGGTCTTCAAACCGGCGCGCGAAACGCCGCTCTCGGCCCTTGCCCTTGCCGTTCTGGCCGAGCGGGCGGGCCTGCCTGCCGGGCTTTTGTCGATGCTGCCCACCTCGCAATCGCGCGTCTTCTCTGCCGAGGTCTGCGAGAACCCGATCGTCAAGAAGCTGACCTTCACCGGCTCGACCGAGGTGGGCCGCATCCTGATGGAGCAGGCCGCGCCAAGGATCCTCAAGCTCAGCCTCGAGCTTGGCGGCAACGCGCCCTTCATCGTCTTCGACGATGCCGATCTTGATGCGGCGGTGCAGGGCGCACTCATGTCGAAGTTCCGCAACAACGGGCAGACCTGCGTCTGCGCCAACCGCATCTTCGTGCAATCCGGCATCCATGACGCCTTTGTCGAGGCGCTGGCCAAGGCTGTCGCAGGGATGCAGGTGGGCGACGGGTTCGACGAGGGCGTGGTGCTGGGCCCGCTGATCAACGAGGGTGCCAAGGACAAGTTCAACGAACATGTGACCGATGCGCTGTCCAAGGGCGCCCGCGTCGTGACCGGCGCGGCCCCCCATCCGCGCGGGGGCACTTTCGTGCAGCCCACCGTGCTGACCGGCGTGACGGCCGAGATGATGGTTGCCCGCGAGGAAACCTTCGCCCCGCTTGCCCCCGTCTTCCGGTTCGACACGGTGGACGAGGTCATCGCCATGGCCAATGACACCGAATTCGGGCTGGCGTCCTACTTCTACGCCCGCGACCTTGCACAGGTCTGGAAGGTGGCCGAGGCGCTGGAATACGGCATCGTTGGGGTGAATACCGGCATCATCTCGACCGAGGTGGCGCCCTTCGGCGGGGTCAAGCAGTCGGGCTTCGGGCGCGAGGGGTCGCGCTACGGGATGGATGACTACCTGTCGATGAAATACGTCTGCCTGGGCGAGATCAGCTAGGGCGCGCTGCGTCACACGCGTCGCTGCCGCCCGGCCCCCGGGCGGCGGCGGGTTTCGGCCGGTGCAACCTCGCACCCGGGGACGGGGCTTCCTATATCGGCATGGCCATCGGGGATGATCGCCATGACCTTCGACCCTAACATCGCCGAAACCCGCTTCGGCACCGGCCTGTCGCCCCGTCTGGCCCCGCCGGCCACGCTTGCCGACATGCTTGACAGGCTGGCCGGTCCCGACCGCATCGCCGCGCGGCACCGGATCCCGACCTGGGCCGAAGCCGCCCCCACCATCCGCGAGTTCCGCATCCTCAGCCGTGCCCGCCGCGACGCCGCGGACACCCCGACCGAGGACGAGGCCGAAGCCGCCTTCGCCGCCATCCGGCTTGACGCGACCGAGGCCCGCGACCGGCGCCTTCTGTCGGTCATGGCCCGCCATATCGACACGGACGACGGCCTGCGCGAACGGCTTGTCGCCTTCTGGGCCAGCCATTTCACCATCAGGCCGCGCGATCCGTTTTCGGCCCATCTGGTCGTGCCCACCATCGAACAGGTCATCCGCCCCCATGTGACCGGCCGCTTCGCCGACATGCTGCGCGCGGTGACGACCCATCCCCTGATGCTGGTCTCGCTCGACCAGGTGGACAGCTACGGCCCCAACAGCCTGCTTGGCCTGCGCCGCGACCGTGGCCTGAACGAGAACCTCGCCCGCGAGCTTCTCGAGTTGCACACCGTGGGCGTGGACGGCCCCTATGACCAGACCGATGTGCGCCAGCTGGCCAAGCTTCTGACCGGGCTGACCTGGGATCGCGATGCCGACCCCGCGGACCCACCCCTCTATCGTTTCGACATGGCCGAACCGGGCGCGGAGACCGTCATGGGCCGGACCTTCAGCGATGAGGCCTCGCTCGACACCGTGCTGGATGCGCTGGATGCGCTGGCCGATCATCCGGCGACGGCCCGGCATCTTGCCGGGAAATTCGCCCGCCACTTCGTGGCCGACACGCCAGACCCCGCGCTTGTCGCGCGGCTCGAGGCGGTTCTTGTCGCGACGGGGGGCGATCTGATGGCCCTGACCGAGGCACTGCTGACCCATCCCTCTGCCTGGGACCCGGTGCCACGCAAGGTGAAATGGCCGTTCGACTTCTGCGCCTCGGCCCTGCGCGCGCTGGCGATTCCGGCAGAGGATCTTTTCGTGCTCGACCGGCAAGGCGTCACGCGGCAATTCAGGCGACCGATGACCGTGATGGGGCAGCACTGGGACGATCCGCCCGGACCCGAAGGCTGGCCCGAGGCGGCCGAAGCCTGGATCACGCCGCAGGGCATGGCGGGCCGGATCGACTGGGCGATGCGCGTGCCGGCCGAGTTTCGCCCCGACCTGCCCGATCCGCGCGACTTCGTGCAGACCGCGCTTGGCCCGCTGGCCGGCGAGGCGACGCTCTTTGCCGCAAGCGCCGCCGAAAGCCGCAGGGACGGGATCGCCGTCATCCTTGCCTCGACCGATTTCAACAGGAGGTGACGGAATGGACCGCCGCGGTTTCCTTCGTTCGACGCTTGCGCTGGGCTGCTCGGTCGCGGCCAGCCCGTTCCTGACACCGATCGCGCTGGCCAGCGCCCCCGGTGATGCGCGGCTTGTCGTCATCATCCTGCGCGGCGGGCTTGACGGGCTCGACGCGGTCCAGCCGCTTGGCGATCCCGACTATGCCGCGCTGCGCCCCACGCTGGCCGATGGCCGCGCGATCCCGCTGGGCAACGGGTTCTGGGGGCTGCATCCGGCGCTTGCCCCGCTGCTGCCGCTCTGGCAGGCGGGCGAGGCGGGGGCGGTACAGGCGGTTTCGACACCTTACCGCGACCGGCGCAGCCATTTCGACGGGCAGGATATTCTCGAGGCCGGCACGCCGGGCCTTGCGGGTGAAGCGCGGCGGGACGGCTGGCTGAACCGGATGCTTCTTGCGATGCCCGGGGCGCGCGGCGAGACTGCCTTCGCCATCGGCCGCGAGCAGATGCTGATCCTGCAAGGCGACGCCCCGGTCAGCCGCTGGTCGCCCGATGCGCGGCTTCGCCTGACGCCCCAGGCCCAGCGTCTGCTCGAGTTGGTGCATCACGAGGATCCGCTGTTCCGCGATGCCTCGGCCGAGGCGTTGATGATCGTCAACGCGCTGGAAAGCGAAGCGGCCGGAATGGCCGAGATGGGCGGCGGCCCGCCCGCGGGCGATCACATGCGGCTGGTCCAGTTCGCGGCCCAGCGGCTGCGGGCCGACACCCGGATCGCGAGCTTTTCCATGGGTGGCTGGGATACGCATGGCCAGCAGGCGCAGGGCCTGCCCCGCGCGCTCGAGCGGTTGGCACAGGCAATCGTCGGACTGAAGGACGGGCTGGGGCCGGTCTGGGACCGGACGGCCGTGCTCTGCCTGACGGAATTCGGCCGCACCGCGCATGAGAACGGGACCCGGGGCACCGATCACGGTACCGCCGGCGTGATGCTTTACGCCGGCGGCGCATTGCGCGGCGGGATGGTCGCCGGCGACTGGCCCGGCCTGTCCGAGGCCGCGCTCTATGCCCGGCGCGACGTGATGCCCACGCACGACATACGCGATCATGCCGCCTGGGTGATGCGCCGGCTTTACGGGCTGGACCGGGGTCTGCTGGAAACGACGGTCTTCCCCGGGCTGTCGATGGGCAGCGATCCCGGCCTTGTCCTGTGACCTGCGGCACTTGGCCGCCCGCCTCAGATCATCGGACCAGCCGCCAGCCGCGCCTTCACCAGCGCCGAAAGACGCGCAAGCTCGGGGCCGGGCGGGCCGCCCCGGCGGTGGCAAAGCGCCAGATCCTCGACCGCGGCACACAGACCCGCATCGCCAGCGCTATGCGCGACACCGCCCAGGAACTGCGTCAGATAGTCGATTTCCGCCCCCGCATCGGAGCCCTGCAACACCTCGGCCACATGGCAGAGGTCATCGCGATAGGCCAGCGGATCGGGCGTGACGCTGTCATCGCTCAGCACCTGCAACCCGGCGGGATGGCGGTTTTGCGGCAAGTGACGCAGGATGGCCCGCTGAAAGTCGGCAAGCCGGGCCAGAGGCTTGGCGATAAAGCCATCCGCCCCGGCGGCAAGTGCGGTCTTGTGCAGGTCGGGATCCCCGCTGATGCCCAGAATGACGTCGATCCGGGGGCTTGCCGCGGCCAGTTCGCCGATCAGCGCCGCACCTGGCCCATCGGGAAGGCCCATGTCGATCAGGATCGCCCCCGGCCGATAGACCATCAGGTGCCGCCGCGCCGACGCCAGCGTATCGGCCCTGCGGATCCGCGCACCCGACCGCTGGCACAGAAGCCTGAGCGCCTCCGAGGCGAAACGGCTGTCCTCGACCACAAGGACAGTCAGGCCCAGAAGCGGGCGGGAAGCCGTCGGCGGACGGCGCAGCATGTAGTCGTCAAGTGTATCCATCATGAAGACCCCCGGATGAAGCAGCAGCAAGAGCGAGCGCCCCCAGAATGGCCCCGGATGGTGAATCGCGCGTTAACGGGCGCGACCTTTCGACCGGGGGCCTTGCGGGGCAGCCACTGCCGCGGGATAAGTGCCTCATCAGGGAGTTCCGCCATGATCGGCCGCCTCAACCATGTCGCCATCGCCGTGCCCGACCTTGCCGCGGCCACCGCACAATACCGCGACACCCTGGGGGCCTGGGTCCGCGACCCCCAGGACGAACCCGACCACGGCGTCACGGTGGTGTTCATAGACCTGCCCAATACCAAGGTCGAACTGCTGCATCCCCTGGGCGAGGACAGCCCGATCGCCGCATTCCTGCAAAGGAACCCGGCCGGCGGCATCCACCACATCTGTTACGAAGTCGACGACATCCTTGCTGCCCGCGACCGCCTGATTGCTTCCGGCGCGCGTGTGCTTGGATCGAGCGCGCCGAAGATCGGTGCCCATGGCAAGCCGGTCCTCTTCCTGCACCCCAAGGATTTCAGCGGCTGCCTGATCGAGCTCGAGCAGGTCTGAGCAACCGACCGGAGGACCGACACATGACAATCACCGCCGCCATCGTTCTTTTTGCCGTGATCTGGTTCATGGTGCTGTTCGTGATCCTGCCGCTGCGCCTTGTCACCCAGGCCGAGGCGGGCGAGGTCGTGCCGGGCACCCCCGCCTCGGCCCCCGTCGATCCCAGGCTGCGCCAGAAGGTGCGCCTGACCACGATCTGGGCGGTGGGCCTGTGGCTGGTGATAGCGGGCGTGATCACATCTGGCTGGATCGGCATCGCCGATATCGACATGTTCGGCCGGATGTCGCCGCGCGGCGACTGACCCGCTCAGGCCGGGCCCTGCGCCGCCAACCGGTGATAAAGATGGGTGAAGGTCGCGGCTCCAAGAACCGGCACCACAAGATTGACGATCGGAATCGACAGCGGCACCGCCATAAGGCATCCCGCCGCCCAGACCGCGCCCCGGTGCCGCGCCCGAAGCGCCTTGGCCCCCGCCCGCCCCTCGCGCCGCATGGCGGCGATCATGAAATACTCGCGCCCCAGCAGGAAACCGTTCAGCCCGTAGAAGATGACGGGCGCGGCCGGGGTGAACCAGACATACAGCGCCAGCGCGAGGATGTTTGCCCCGATCAGCACACCCAGAAAGTTCACCGTGTCGATCGCCGCCTCGGAAAAGGGCTGCGGCGACGCAGGCGGAAGATGGGGATAATGCCGGTCCTCGACCGCCTGCGCCACATCGTCAAGGAAAAGCGAGGTGATGGCCGAGGCGACCGGGATCATCAGGAACATCGACAGGACGATCATCAGCGCGATCGAGGCCCAGCCCAGAAGATCGCCGATCCAGGTCACCTCGCCGATCACCGGCAGGGTGTAACTGCCCGGGTCGAAGGTCTGCAGCGCCCATAGAAACAGCGCATAGGCCCCGACCAGAAGCGCCAGCGTCAGCGCAATCCCGACCCAAAACACCCGCCGGAACCGCGGGTCCAGAAGCTGCAGCACAGCGCGGGCGAAATCGACGAAGATCATCGCGCGGCCTAGTCCGTGACCCATGCGGTGATCGCGTCCAGATCGGGACGCGGCCGGTCGGGCGGGGCCGAGGTCTCGGTCCCGACATGGATCAGCCCCGCGATGGTTTCGCCTTCGGCCAGCCCAAGGCCGCCGGCGCGGAATTCCGGGTCATAGACCGGCCAGCCCGAAAGCCAGTTCGCCCCCCATCCCGCCGCCAGCGCCGCATTCAGAAGCGACAGGCAGACGGCACCGGCGGAATAGGTCTGTTCGATCATCGGGATCTTCTCGGTCGGACGCGGGACCTGCACCACGGCGACTGCCAGATCGGCATCGGCGAATTGCGACACGGATTTCGCCACCTTCTCGGGATCAAGGGACAGCGCGACACCTCGCTCGGCCACTAGGCCCGCCAACCGCCCGAGCGCCGCCTTTTCCAGCACGATGAAGCGCCAGGGTTCAAGCTTGCCATGATCCGGCGTCCGCGCAGCCGCCGTCAGGATCACGCGGAGCGCATCGCGATCCGGCACGGGCGTGCTCAGGGTGCGCGCGGGGCGCGAGCGGCGGGTCAGCAGAAAGTCGAGCGCGGCTGAATTGGGCTGGGGCATGGGATAGGGGGGTCCGGTGGCGGGATCAATCCCGCCCTACGTACTCTCCCCGGGCCCGATTCACCAGTGCCGGGTCAAAGAGCTGCGGCCATCTCGCCGATCACCCCCTCGACAAAACCCTCCATCGCCGGGCCGGGCTGGCGCGCGGCAAAAACTTCGGCCATCGGGTCGGGTGCGCGGACGGCACTTCCCGACATCTCCTCCAGCACGGCATGGCCGCAGAAGGGGACATAGGTCTCGTTATACCCCCCCTCATGCACCATCACGAGGCGCCCACCACAGATGTCATCGGCCAGCGCCATCACCTGCCGGGTCATCTGCCGGAAGGTGTCCGCCGTGGCCAGCATCCGGCCCAGCGGATCGTTGATCGCCGCATCGAACCCGCAGGCGATGATCAGCACCTCGGGGCGAAAGGCCCGGATGGCCGGCAGCGCCAGCCGCTCCATCGCCGCAAGGTAGCCGCGATGCCCGGTCCCCGGCGGCAGCGGGATGTTGAGGTTGAAGCCCTCGCCCGCCCCCCGGCCCCGGTCGGCGAAATCGCCGGTATCGACCGGATAGTTGTGCTCCTGATGGATCGAGACGGTCAGCACGTCCGCCCGGTCATGGAAGATCGCCTCCGTCCCGTTGCCGTGATGCACGTCCCAGTCCAGCACCGCGAACCGCCCGGCAAGGCCGGCGGCGCGGGCGGCCTCGATGGCGATGGCGATATTGGCCAGAAGGCAGAACCCGTTGGGGCAGTCGGGCAGGCAATGATGCCCCGGCGGGCGCGACAGGGCATAGGCATTGGCCATCCGCCCCGACAGCACCGCCCCAAGCGCGCCCAGGGCCAGCCCGGCCGACAGCGCCGCGATCTCGTACCCGCCGGGGGCAAAGGGTGTGCGCAGACCCAGCTCGCCCCCCTTGCCCTCCGACATCTCGCGGAAGGCCGTCAGATAGCTTTCGGGATGGACCCGCCGCAGGTCATCGTCCGAGGCAGCAGCCGCCCCGGTCATGACCAGGTCCCGCTCGAGGCCCGTCACCGCCATGAGGTTCTTCAACCGCCGCTTCGTCTCGGGGTTCTCTGGAAGCCCCCCGGTCGCGGCAGGCTGGATCAATCCCCCCACGGGGAACATCCCCGCGTAATTCCCGCCACCATGCCAGAAACACCGCTCGTCCCAGAAGAACCCGGTGCCCCGTCTCTCAGCCTGCCCCGCTTCCACCATGCCATCCCCCGTCCTTCCGGCAGCACCCTCGCGCCGCGGCCCGTCTTTCGCAAGGGGGCGGCCGGCCGCAGGGTGCGGGGTCCCGTGCACCAGCCCGGGCCACGGCAGCCCGGACAGACGGGCCGCCTCCGCGCGCCATCTTCAAGCTGCTTCTTTTGTTCCCAAATATCCCGGGGGGAGCGGCGCAGCCGGGCGGGGGGCGCGCGGGCCCCCCCCCCCCCCGCCCCCCCCCCCCCCCCCCCCCCCCCCGCACCCTTCGTCACCCCGCATCCGGACCCATCGGTCAGCTTCGCGGCTTGAGGCGGTAGATCCCCTCGGGCAGCCCCAGGGCCGCCTGCAATTCCTGCACCTGGCGGATCGAGAAGGTGATCTTCACCACATCGTCACGGCGCGGATCGTATTGCTCGACCGTGACGCAGTCCTCGAAGGCGCAGACGGTCACATCCTCCTGCAGGGGTGCGGGCCCCTCGTCGACCAGGGTGACGACGGTGGCGTCGAATTCGTGTTCTATCGTCAGCATGCCATCAGTCTAGGCCCCCGTGGCCCGGACGGCAAGCTTGCCTGGCCGGGCGACCAGCCTGCCGGAAACCGGCCCGCCCTGCCCCCGAGCCACATGCCCGGCAGGGCGCCTTCACGGCCGGGCACGGCATGCCGCGCGGTCGCGGTCGCGTGAATGTCACTGGCCGTCCCCGCTGCCGCGACATAAAAACTGAAAACCGGCAGGAAGGCCCGCGCTGCCTGTCATGGAGAGTTCATGCGCCCCGCCATATTGACCTCAGCCAATCTGGCCCCGGCCCGCCTTGCGCTTGCGCTCTCTGCGCTGCTGCTTCTGATCGGCTGTGCCGTTGCGCCAGCGCCGCCAACGATGCCCGGCAGCGCGCCGACGGAACGGCCGACAGCACGCGCACAGGGGCAGATCGGCGCGCCGGCCGATTTCCGCCAGCAGGCCCGCATGTTCATCGCGGTCGTCGACGCGGTCGAGCCGGTGGCCGAGGCCGAATGCCGCGCGCGAAACCCGCGCGTCAATTGCGATTTCCAGATCGTCGTCGATGACCGGCCCGGCATGCCGCCCAATGCTTTCCAGACCGTCGACAGGTCGGGTCGGCCGATCATCGCCTTCACGCTTGCCATGATCGCGGATGTCCGCAATCCCGACGAGCTGGCCTTCATCATGTCGCACGAGGCGGCGCATCACATCCTTGACCATCTCGACCGGCAGGCCCGCAACGCGGCCATGGGGGCGGCGGTCTTCGGACAACTTGCCGGTGTGGGCGGCCGCACCGCCTCGAACGACATCCGCACGGCCGAACGGCTGGGGGCCGCCGTCGGCGCGCGCAGCTTCTCGCGCGAGTTCGAGCTCGAGGCAGATGCGCTGGGCACCGTGATCGCCGCCCGTGCCGGTTTCAACCCGCTGCTGGGCGCCGAGTTCTTCAACCGCATCCCGGATCCCGGCAATCGCTTCCTTGCGACCCATCCCCCCAATTCGGAACGGCTTGCCGTCGTGCGCGAAGTGGCCTCGGGCCTCGGTCTCTGAGGCGCGCGGGGATCGGGAACACCGAACCTCAGGACAACGCCGCGCCCCTCAGCCCCGCCCGACGAAGGGCATCTTGGTCGCCATCACCGTCTGGAACAGGACATTGGCCTCGGGCGGCAGGTCGGCCATGCGATAGACGGCGTCGGCCACGATGCCGACATCCATCGTATGGGGCACCGCCCGGCCGGCTGCCTTTTCCCGCTCGATCAGGGCCTCGACCATTTCGGTCCGGGCATTCCCGATGTCGATCTGCCCGCAGGCGATGTCGAATTCGCGCCCGTCATAGGCCAGCGTCCGGGTCAGGCCCGTCACCCCGTGCTTGGTCGTCGTATAGGTGACCGACCCCTCGCGCGGGGCATAGGCCGAGATCGAGCCGTTGTTGATGATCCGCCCGCCCTGGGGTGCCTGCCGCCGCATCCGGCCGAAGGCGGCGCGGGCGCAGAGGAACATGCCGGTCAGGTTCACCGCCACCGCCTGATGCCAGTCCGCGACCGGGATCTCGTCGATGGGCGCGGGCGGGGTAAAGATGCCGGCGTTGTTGAACAGAACGTCGATCCGCCCCGCCTCGGCGACAAAGGCGTCGAAGGCGTGATCGACCTCGTCCTCCTGCGTCACGTCGCAGGGCAGCGGCATGGCCGCGTCATGGCCCGCGGCCATCTCGACCAGCCGGTCGGCCCGGCGCGCGATCAGCCCGACACGCCAGCCCTCGGCCAGGAACTTTCCGGCCACGGCCCGGCCGATCCCGCTGGATGCGCCGGTCACGATGATGGTTCTCATTCGTCCTCTCCCTTCAATTGCAGTCGCACAGGTGCCTGCGCCAGATCCTCGATCCCCAGCGCCGTTTGCGGTCGCGCCAGCATGGACCGGACGACCCAGCGCAATTCCCGCTCGGCCCGGGTGATCGCCACATAGGCCAGCCGTTTCCAGAGCGGCTGCCCCGCCTCGACCCGGCCCATCCGTGCGGCGATGGCGATGTCGGGGCCGAAGACCTGCACCACCTCCCATTGCGAACCTTGCGCCTTGTGGATCGTCACCGCCGCCCCGTGCAGGAAGGTCGCGCCCATCTTGGCGGCATAGGGGATGAAGGGTTCGTCCTCGCCCTCCTGCTCGATCCGCACGATCGAGGCGGCACTGATCTGCGGATCCTCGGCCCCCATCACATGCAGGCGCGAAAAGCCCGGCTGCCGACCGGGGCCGAGGTAGATCACCTGCGCCCCCTTGATCAGCCCGCGCGCCTCGAGATCGATCCGCCGCTTGCGTTGCTTGAGCGGCAGTTCGATCCCGTCGCAGATCAGCGGCTCGCCCGGCAGAAGGCGGTCGGGCGGTACGTCATGGGCGGCGCGAAAGGCGTGGATCAGGCGAATGCGCGTCGCGTTGCGCCAGACAAGCACCGGGGACCGCGCCATCAGATCGGACTCGACCCTTTGCGCCACCACGACGCGGGGGTCGCGGGCGGCGGCGTGTTCCACCATCGCCTCGAACCCCTCGAAATCCAGATCGGGGTCGCCCAGCGCATGGGCCAGGTCAAGGATCGGATTGTCCGCATCCTGCCGGTGCACGCGGGTCAGATCGCAGCGCCGCCCCTCGGGCAGGCCGTCGAAGACCATCCCCCCCGTCCCCTGCACCGGGGGCAACTGCGCGGGATCGCCGAACAACAGGAGCGTGGGAAAGATCTCGCGCAGGTCGTCGAACTGGCGGGCGTCGAGCATCGAGCTTTCGTCGACAAAGCCGATGTCCAGCGGCTCTTCCCGCCGTTTCCAGCCGGTGATGAAATCCGACCCCCGCAGCCCCGCAGCCGCCAGCGCCGCCGGCACCGAGGCATGGGACTGGTACGACGCGAAGGCCCGGTCAAGCTGCAGGTCGCTCATGCCCTCGACCACCGGCCGGTCACCCTGGCCGGCCAGCCATTCGGCAACCTTCTCGTATTGCGGGTCATAGACCGGGGTGTAGAGGATGCGGTGAATCGTCGTGGCGGGCACGCCCCGCGCGCGCAGGACCGAGGCCGCCTTGTTGGTGGGGGCAAGGATCGCAAGCGTGCGCCGGTCGCGGCGCTTGCGCCCCTCCCAGTCGCCCGAGACGAGATCGACCCCCGCCTCGCGCAGCGCCCGCACCAGCGCGGCCAGAAGCATGGTCTTGCCCGACCCGGCCTTGCCGGTGATCGCCATGACCGCCGTCGCCTCGCCCTGGGGCGGGGTCAGAAGCTGGTCTTCAAGGTCGACGCCCGCCCCGCGCAACAGGTCCGCGACTGCATCCCAGGCCTCGGCCTGGTCGGGAGAGAATGTAAGGGCGGGCACGTTCATGGCGTGACCCTAGCCCCGGCGGAAGGCCGGGGCCAGAGGGCAGGCGGAGGCTAGCGCTCAGGCCGTCAGCGGCAGGGCGACCGGATGGCCGAAGGACCGGGCGAACCAGTGTTCGGACAGATCCGACGTCACCCCCGCCCGCGCAAGCAGGCTGTCGCGGACGCTGGCATCATAGTTCCAAAGGCCCACGCTGATCGCGCCGCGCCCGTGGCCACTTGTGCCCAGAACCTCGGGCAGGGCGCCGATCATCCGGTAGACCCGCGTCATATGCGCATCGAACACCCCCACGAAATGCGTCATGTCAAATGCCCGCATCAACTCCCCCCCCCCCAGCATGAGCGCCGAGGCCACCCGCGACGGCGCCTCGCGGGCAATTCAGAAGCGGGTGCATTCCCAGATGAAGGGGCTGCGGATCGGGACATCGTTGGTCAGATGGCGGAAGTGGTCGTTCACCATCGTCCGCCCGGTCGTCGGCAGAAACCGCATCGAGCCGCCATGCCGACCATCGGGCAGTTCCCAGATCACGTAAAGCGGGTCAAGCGCGTCGTATTCATCCGTTTCCCAGCCACGCGCATCGACCGTGACGGGCCAGCCAAGGCGGCGCTGGAACTGGTCGGCTCGATCCAGGTGCATCGAGGTCTGCAACCGGGGCAGCGACGACAGATCGTGCCCATGAATGTAGCGGAGCATGCGGGAGAAACCTTTCCTGACAGCATCGGGCGATGCAATGCAGGCTAGGTCTGGACCGGTTACCGGGTCCCTAAGCCACCGTCTGAATGTGGTAAAGCAGGCGTTAACGCGCGGCTATTCCTATTCGGCGTTCATCCTTTGTCGTCCGGGCCAGTCACCGCGCGCGCCGCGCGCCGCACCACCCAGAACAATCAGGCCATCGGCCAGTGCGCGCGCGACCGCATGGGTGGTGTTGGCGGCCCCCAGCTTGAACCGCGCGCTTTCGATATAGGCCCTGAGCGTATGCTCCGAGATGCAGAGCATCTCGGCCACCTGACCGCGGGCGTAGCCCATGGCAAGAAAGGTCAGCGCGTCGATTTCCCGCGGGGAAAGGCCGCGGGCGGGCTCCGGACTGCGTCCGCTCTCGAATTGAAGGGCCTTGAGGTTGAACGTATGCGCAATCAGGATCAGATCGCGCCGATGGGCCGCCGTGAAACGGGCCCATTGTGCATCTTCGCAATGATGCGACACGCTGAACAGCGCGAATTGGCCGTTCGGGCCACGGATCGGGATGGAAAAACCCTGATTTCCCACTCCATGCGCAATTGCGTCAGCCAGAAAGGCCCGCGCCTGCCGCGAGGACCAGTCAAGCTCTTTCCAGTCGACGGGCTGGAACCTCTGGAAACAGCCGATGACCACCGGGTCGATCCGAAGATACTCCTGATCGACATAGCGCTGCGCCCAGACCGGATCGTAGGTGCCGCAGCCATATTGCTCACCATCGGAAGAGACCCAGTGGTAAACGACGTGATCGACGGCGTATTGATCGCGCAGGTCAAGGATCAGGGCCTGGACATCGGATAACCCTCGTGCCTGTTCAACCCGCTCCAGAAAGTTCGCAACATCCAGTGGCATCAGCAGCAACTCCGACGGGATCCTCCGCGGATGCCTCGATCAACTCTCCCGCCGCCACTTGTGCGCATTCCTCAAGCTCGGCCGCGAGCAACGGCAGATCGTTGCACTCGGCAAAGGTCTTGAGATCGGCGAGCACATCGATGATCCATCTCTGTCCCATGGGTAACTTTCTTGGTCAAAGGTTAATGATGTATTAACAAGGCACTATAGCACGGCCTCGGCATCCACGAAATTCGCTGCTTTTCCCCCGCTGGAAATGGGGAGGGTGCCGTTCCGGGACCGTCGCCTTGTCCGGCCTTACCGGCGGACCAGCTGGAAGGCGACCGAGGCCAGCCAACCCGACACGATAGCCAATGCAATGGCCAGAAGCCCGTAGACCAGAGGCTGATCATGGGCGAGGTTGAATAGCCACCGTTCCAGCCCGACCTTTCGCACGGCGATGGAGGTGCGGTAGATGTCCACGACCTCGCCATCGCGTGTCAGGAAGATCCGGGTGGGGTAAAAACCTTCGACCAGATCGGCCGGCAGCGCGATCTGGGTGCTGAACAGGCTATCGCGCGCCAGCACCACATCGCCGATCATCATGTGGTAATGCCCATCTTCCACCCGGATCCGGATCAGTGCCTCGACAAAGGCATCGGCATCCGGCACCTCGTTGCCGAAGGCGCGAATGGCGCGCGGGATCGAGACGGAGTGCCGCAGGTCCTCGGTATGGCTGAGAACCTCTTCGAACGGGCCCGTCGTGGCCACGGCATAGAAGGATGGTGCCGCACTGATCCGCGCGGCATCGGTGTTGATCCACAGGCCGAACCTGCGTTGCTTGCGCCGCACGACCAGCGGGGTCACCGGGCCCGAAACGGTGACGACGACACCAAGATCCGAGTCATCGGGCGGGGGGGCCTCGCGGCGGATCGCACCGAAGATCAGGATGTTGGACCCATCGAAAGTGGCGGTGATCGCAACCTCGTCGCTTGAAAGGCCAAGCACGATCTCTTCGGCGCGGACCGGCGCCGCAAAGGCGATCAGTGCTGCCAGACAGGCGATCCAGCCCCGCATCACAGCGGCTCGATGGAGTAAAGCTCGGCCGGGGGCAGGAGCAGGTCCAGCGCCAGCTGCAGGCACACCACAAGGACAAGCACGGCAAGCAGTGCGCGCAGCTGTTCGGCCCTGAGTCGCGCGCCCAGCCGTGTGCCGACCTGCGCGCCCACCACCCCGCCGACGATCAGCAGAAGCGCCAGCACGATATCGACGGTGAAGTTGGTCGTCGCATGCAGAAGCGTGGTGAAGGCCGTGACGAACAGGATCTGGAACAGCGAGGTTCCGATCACCACCTTGGTCGGCATGCCCAGCAGATAGATCATCGCGGGCACCATGATGAAGCCGCCGCCAACCCCCATGATCGCAGCCAGTATCCCGACAAGAAAGCCAACGGCCAGCGGCGGGATGACCGACAGGTAAAGCCCCGAGACACGGAACTTCATCTTGAACGGCAGGGAATGGATCCAGTTGTGCCGCCGCCGCCTTGGCGGTGCGCCCGCCTTGGCCCGCATCAGCGCCCGCAGGCTTTCCGACAGCATGAGTCCGCCGACCGTGCCAAGGAAAACGACGTAACAGAGCTTGACCAGCAGATCGACCTGACCGGCCGCCTTCAGGATGTTGAAGATCGTGACGCCGATGGCAGATCCGATCAGGCCACCCGCAAGCAGGACAAGGCCCATCCGCATATCGACGTTGCGCCGCTTGAGATGTGCCAACAGGCCCGAAAAGGACGAAGCGACGATCTGGCTGGCCGCCGTGGCGACGGCAAAGGCGGGCGGGATGCCGGCCAGGAACAGAAGCGGCGTGATCAGGAACCCGCCACCCACGCCGAACATGCCCGACAGCACACCCACCAGCCCGCCAAGCCCCAGGATCAGAAGGGCATTGATCGAAACCTCGGCGATGGGGAGGTAGAGTTGCATCGGCTATCCCGGGGACTTGTCCCTTGAAAGCACCCTTGGTCCTTCAATTCCAGCCCCTCGCGGGGCAATGTGATCAGTGCATCTCGCGCAGTGTCCTGCGCAACACCTTTTCCAGCTTGACCGCCCCGATCGGGGCCATCGCCTTTGTGTGATCATGGCTGATCGCCTCGTCCGACAGGCCCGCCGCCATGTTCGTCACGGTCGAGATGGCAGCGACTCGCAGGCCAAGGAAACGGGCGAGGATCACCTCCGGCACGGTCGACATGCCCACCGCATCGGCCCCCAGGATGCGGATCGCGCGAATCTCGGCCGGGGTTTCGAACGAGGGGCCCGAGAACCATGCATAGACGCCGTCGAACATCTTCACCGCCTCGGCATCGGCCGCAGCGCGCAAGCGGGCGCGCAAGGCGGGGTCGTAGGCTTCGGTCATGGGCACGAAGCGGGCATCCGTCGCCTCGCCGATCAGAGGATTGAGGCCGGAGAAACTGATGTGATCGCTCAGGCACATGATCGAGCCGGTCGGCATCGCCGGGTCAAGCGAGCCGGCCGCATTCGTCGCGATCAGCGCCTCGGCACCAAGGTCCTGCAGCACCTCGAGCGGCAGGCGCATCGCGGCCGGGTCGCCCTTTTCGTAGTAATGCGCGCGGCCGCCGAAGACGGCGACGCGCACCCCTTCAAGGTCGCCGATCACGAGGTTGGGGTCATGGCCCGAGACACCGGCATGGGGAAAGCCCGGCAGATCGCCATAGGGAATGGCCACACCATCGACGGCGCCGGCAATATGGCCAAGGCCCGACCCGAGGATCAGGCCGATCCGGACGGGATCGGTTCCGGCGCGCGCCCGGATGAGGGAAAGAAGCTCGGGGTTTCGGGGCATCGGCTTCTCCTTCTGTGCGCAGGGGGCGTTGCCGCGTGCGCGGCAATGTTGGTCATGGCGCGGTTATAGGGCAGTGTGTTCGGGAACTGAACCGCAAGGAGGGGCCGAAGGCGATCGCCGTCGGGCGCGCCGCGATGCACCTGCCGGTTTCGCAACCCGGGCACCGGGCATCCACGGCGGTCGACATCGTCACGGGCCTTGTCCTGTTGCGCCAAGACCCTCAGTCCCGCCGCAGATCGCGCGCGAGAACGAGCGCTGTGACAGCGGCACGACCTTTCCGATGGTAATAGCCCGGTCGCGCGCCAACCTGCCGGTAACCCGCCACCCCATATAGCGCGCGGGCAGGGGCGTTGTCCTCGGCAACCTCCAGGACAACGCGCTTGGCCCCGCTGTTTCCGGCCAATCGCTCGAACCCGGCCAGACGGGCGCGGGCGCGGCCCTGCCGGCGATGATCCGGGTCGGTCGCGATCATGAGGACCTCGGCCTCGTCCAGCACGATCCGGCCCAGAAGGAACGAGGCACCGTCCGCGTCCAGCACCGTGCCGGGTGTCGCAAGAAGCGTCACGAATTCCGCAGCACTCCAGCTTCGCTCATGCCCCGACGCGCGGGCATGCAGTGCGGCAAGCGCCTCGGCGGTGTTGGCGGGCGTCATGGCAGGATCGGCGGGGGTGCATCGCGGGCGGGGGCTGCATCGGCGGCCCGCAGGTAAAGTGGCGCGGGGCGTGGTCGAGGTTGGTCAAGCCCGGCCTCGGCAAGCCGCGCGATGCCAAGGACAAGGGCGCCGGGGTCGGGGGACAGGCCCTCGCCGGGTTCGATCCGGGGGGAATGCTCGGTGCCGGAGGCGAACTCTCTGACATAGACCTGCCCGCGCGGGGCGGGCAGACGGATCGTCAGCGGGCGGGGGTGGCCATCGGCCAGGGCCGCGAGCCCGTCCACGCCGATGGCCGGAATGCCAAGGCCCAGTGCAAGGCCGCGCGCTGCGGAAACCGCGATCCGGATGCCGGTGAAATTGCCCGGACCGGTGCCCACGCCCAGCGCCGTCAGATCGGCCCAGCGCAGCCCGGCCCCGGTCAGGACCTCGTCAAGAAGGGGGATCAGCCGTTCGGCCTGCCCTGTCGCCATCGCCTCGATCCGGACCAGCGGCGGATGGCCCTCGCAAAGCAAAGCGGCCGCGCAATGCGCGGCCGATGT
>JAFIEN010000273.1 GCA_020832515.1 Rubellimicrobium sp.
CCCGGAGCTTGATGCCTATGGCGCGCCCGATTACGAACGCGCCGCGGCGCTGGTGGTGGAAGCGGGCTATCCCGACGGCTTCTCGGTCGATCTGCATTGCCCCAACGACCGCTACATCAACGACGAGGCGATCTGTCAGGCCTTTGTCGGCATGCTGGGCCGGATCGGGATCAATGCGAACCTCGTGTCGCAGACCCGTTCGCTTCATTTCCCGCTGATCGAGAATTGGGAGACGGATTTCTACCTGCTGGGCTGGGGCGTGCCGACCTTCGACAGCCAGTACAGCTTCGATTTCCTGGTCCACGGGCGGGAAGGCAGCTACGGGGCCTATAACGGCGCGCGCTTCAGCGATCCCGAGGTGAACGACATGATCGCCTCGCTGGCGACGATGACCGATCTGGAGGCCCGCGACGCCGTGATCGCCGAGATCTGGGACCGGGTGATGGAAGAGCGGCTTTTCATCAACGTCCACAACCAGATGCTGGCCTATGCGATGCGCGACGGGATCAACCTCGAGGTCCATCCCGAGAACCAGCCCTCGATGACCGAAGTGACCTTCGGGAACTGACCCGCGGGGTTTGACCTTCGCGCCCGCGCGGGCTTTGCCGCCCGCGCGGGCGTTCGCTTTCCCGACCCCGTTCCCTGACCCAAGGCCCCGGCCGCCATGTTCGCCTTCATCCTTCGCAGGCTTGTCCAGTCGGCCATCGTGATGCTGGTCGTGGCGCTGGTGTCGTTTTCGCTGTTCCGCTTCGTGGGCGATCCCGTCGCCTCGATGGTCGGGCAGGAAACCACGCTGGCCGAGCGCGAGGCGCTGCGCGAAAGCCTTGGCCTGAACGACCCGATCCTGGTGCAATTCGGGCGTTTCGTGGGCCGCGCGCTGCAGGGGGATTTCGGGATTTCCTACCGACTGCAGCAGCCGGTGATGGAACTGATCCTGTCGCGCCTGCCCGCCACGCTGGAACTGGCGCTTGTGTCTGGCATCGTGGCCTTCGCGCTTGGCATCACACTGGGCGTCTATACCGCGCTGAACCGGCGGGGGTGGCTGTCGAATTTCATCATGACCGCCTCGCTGATCGGGGTGTCGCTGCCCACCTTCCTGATCGGCATCCTCTTGATCTGGATCTTCGCGGTCGAGCTTCAGTGGCTGCCCTCCTTCGGGCGGGGCGAGACAGTCGAGGTCTGGGGCTGGAAGACCGGCCTTCTGACACCCTCGGGACGCGCCTCGCTTGTCCTGCCGGCGATCACGCTGGGGCTTTACCAGATGACGCTGATCATGCGCCTTGTCCGGGCCGAGATGCTTGAGGTCTTGCGCGCCGACTACATCAAGTTCGCCCGCGCCCGCGGGCTGACCAACCGGGCGGTCCATTTCGGCCATGCGCTCAAGAACACGCTGGTACCGGTCATCACCATCACCGGTCTGCAATTGGGATCCATCATCGCCTTCTCGATCATCACCGAAACCGTGTTTCAATGGCCGGGGGTGGGGGCGCTCTTCATCAACTCGGTGCAGTTCGTCGATGTGCCGGTGATGGCCGCTTATCTCATGCTGATCGCGCTGGTCTTTGTCATCATCAACCTGACCGTCGATCTACTGTATTACGCCGTCGATCCGCGCCTGCGCGTGGACCGGGCGGCCGGGCACTAGGGGGGCGGATGAACCGCATTGCACGCGCTTGGGACAGCGACATCGCCTGGTCCTTCCGCCATTCGCCGGTGGCGGTGGTCGCGGCCGTGGTGTCGCTGGGCATGATCCTCGCCGCCATCCTCGCCCCGTGGATCGCGCCGCATGACCCGTTCAACCCGGCCTCGCTGAACCTGATGGACGGCTTCACGCCGCCGGGCCAGCCCAATGCCTTCACCGGCAACAGCTACCTTCTGGGCACCGACGATCAGGGCCGCGATATCCTGTCGACCATCCTTTACGGCACGCGCATCTCGCTTTTCGTGGGGCTGTCGGCGGTGCTTTTCGCCATGGTCCTTGGCATCTCGCTTGGCCTTCTGGCGGGCTGGAAGGGGGGCTGGGTGGACAGCCTGCTGATGCGCATCGCCGATGTGCAGCTGACCTTCCCCGCCATCCTGATCGCGCTGCTGATCTTCGGCGTGGCGCGCGGCTTCATCCCGCCGGGCAGCCGCGAGCAGATGGCGATCTGGGTTCTGATCATCTCGATCGGCCTGTCGGAATGGGTGAACTATGCCCGCGTCGTGAGGGGCGCCGCCATGGTCGAGAAGAACAAGGAATATGTGCAGGCCGCCCGCGTGATCGGGGTCCACCCTGTCCGCATCGTCGCCCGCCACATCCTGCCCAATGTGATGGGGCCGGTGCTGGTCATCGCCACCATCGGCCTGGCGCTCGCCATCATCGCCGAGGCGACGCTGTCCTTCCTTGGCGTCGGTGTGCCCGCGACACAGCCTTCGCTCGGCACGATGATCCGCATCGGGCAGAAGTTCCTGTTCTCGGGCGAATGGTGGATCCTGCTGTTTCCCGCACTTACCCTTCTGGCCCTCGCCCTGTCGGTCAACCTCCTGGGCGACTGGCTGCGTGACGCGCTGAACCCGAGGCTGCGATGAGCGCCCCGTTGCTTTCCGTCCGCGACCTGATCGTCGAGTTTCCCACAAGACGCGGCACACTGCGCGCGCTGGACGGGCTGTCCTTCGACATCGCCCCGGGCGAGGTGCTGGGCATGGTCGGCGAATCCGGGGCCGGCAAGTCGCTGACCGGGGCCGCGATCATCGGCCTTCTGGAACCACCGGGCCGCATCGCGGGGGGTGAGATCCGGCTGAGGAGCGAACGGATCGACACGCTTTCGCCCGACGCGATGCGCCGCATCCGCGGCAAACGGATCGGCATGGTCTTTCAGGACCCCCTGACCAGCCTCAACCCGCTTTACACCGTCGCCCGCCAGCTGACGGAGACCATCCGGACCCATGCCCCCGTCTCGGAAGCCGAGGCCCGCAAGCGCGCCGTGGCCCTGCTGGACCGCGTTGGCATTCCGGCCGCCGCGCGCCGGATCGACGACTATCCACACCATTTCTCGGGCGGCATGCGGCAACGCGTGGTGATCGCGTTGGCCCTTTGCGCCGAACCCGAACTGGTGATCGCGGATGAACCCACCACCGCGCTGGATGTGTCGGTGCAAGCGCAGATCATCGACCTGATCAAGGAGATCTGCGCCGAGCGCGGCGCCTCGGTCCTGCTGATCACGCATGACATGGGGGTGATCGCCGAAACCGCCGACCGCGTGGCCGTCCTTTACGCCGGTCGGCTGGCCGAGATCGGCCCGGTGCGCGAGGTCATCACCAATGCCGCCCATCCCTATACCCGCGGCCTGATGGGCTCGATCCCGACGCTCACCCAGGAAACCGACCGGCTGGTCCAGATCCCCGGCGCCATGCCGCGCCTGACCGCGATCCCGCAGGGCTGCGCCTTCAACCCCCGCTGCCGCGAGGTGATGGACCGCTGCCGCACCGACCGGCCCGAGGCACTGACCACGGGCGAGGGGCGGCAGGTCGCCTGCTGGCTGCATGCCGATGACGCACAAGAGGCCGCCCGTGGCTGAGCCGCTGTTGCAGGTCCAGGGCCTTGGCCGGCGCTTCGACATCTCGCGCCCATGGCTGAACCGCGTGCTGGAACGGCAGGACAGGCAGTTCCTGACCGCCGTGGCCGATGTGGATTTCACCATCAACCGGGGCGAGACCTATGCGCTGGTGGGCGAAAGCGGCTCGGGCAAGTCGACGATCGCGAAGATGGTCGTCGGCCTTCTGCCGCCGACCTCGGGCCGGATCGTCTTTGACGGGCAGGTCATGGCCGGGACCGAGGGGGCCTCGATGCGCGCCCTGCGCCGACGCTTCCAGATGATCTTTCAGGACCCCTTCGCCAGCCTCAACCCCCGCTGGCGCGTGGGCGAGATCATTGCAGAACCGATCCACCGCTTCGGCCTGCTCAGGGGGTCGGCCGTGACGAACCGGGTGGGGGAGCTGCTGGAGACGGTGGGCCTGTCCGCGCAGGATGCCGAGAAATACCCGCACGAATTTTCCGGCGGCCAGCGCCAGCGCATCGCCATCGCCCGCGCGCTGTCCTCGAAGCCTGAATTCATCGTCTGCGACGAACCCACCTCGGCGCTCGATGTCTCGGTGCAGGCGCAGATCCTGAACCTGATGCGCGACCTTCAGGACGAGCTTGGGCTGACCTATCTGTTCATCAGTCACGACCTGTCGGTCGTACGCCACATGGCGAACCGGATCGGCGTGCTTTACCTTGGCCGGCTTGTCGAAGAGGCCGAGGGCAAGGCGCTGTTCCGCGCCGCGCATCACCCCTACACCCGGATGCTGCTCGATGCGGTCCCCGATCTTGCGCTCTCCGGTCGCCGTCGTCAGCCGGTCGAGGGCGAGATCCCCAACCCGATCGACCCGCCCCCCGGCTGCAGCTTCCACCCCCGTTGCCCGCTGGTGATGGACCGCTGCCGCACCGGGACGCCCCCGGTGATCGCCACGCAAACCGGCCGGGCGGCTTGCCACGCGCTGACCCTTGCTGCCGACGTTTGATCCGGTCAGTCCGTGTCCGGCCCGTCCGGGGTGCCGCACACCGGGGTTGCGATCCCTTCGGCCCGCGCCTTGAGTTGCAACGCCACGAAGCGCGAATAGAACCGCGACAGTGCAAGGTTGCAGCCGTGGAACCAAAGGCGCATAGGACTGCATCAATCTCGGCCAGGAACTGCTCGCGCCGCGTCACCTTCTTCTTCATCGCATCACGAAGACTGGGAAAGGCGGGTTGCTTCGGCATTGGCAGGGCTCCTTGCAGGTGTCGCCCCAGACTACCAAATCATGCCGAAGGCGGCAGGTCTTTTAGACGTTCCTTAACTTCGTCTCCGTCATCAGAAAACTGGTCACCATTGCGAAGATGTCATCCAGAATCAGTCAGAAACGGGCGGTACCGGCGCCCTGAAAGATGCAGCTTCCACTGCGGCCCTGGCCTACAACGAATAAGCATAGGCCAGAGCATGCCGCGGTGTACGAAATATATCCGATTCAGAACTTTCCTTTCCCCGAAACATGAATGACAAGACAAGATCTGATATTCTGGGCTCATATGACGCCAGTTGCAAGAAATTGGCTATTCTTGGAAGGCGGGAGGCAGTGTGGAGTTCTGATGCTCTAATGGAATGATCAGCACGAAGATGAGATCTAAGCGGGCTGCTCTCCAGAACATCGAGGATCGTTGCCAAAATGGAATCCAGTTCCGGCTGTCGGTCAATCACCCCAGTCTTCTGCGCCATGAAAGGCAGCCCGACGGAGACAGCCGCCTTGTAGATCTTTTCGGATGGCTCCCAATCCCGAGCGGAGATGTCGAAGAACGGCAGAAATGTCCAGTATGCAAAACCATTTTCATCAATCTGCACGGTTCGAAAGAAGACATCAAGTATTTCCGTGACTTTCTCGATCTTATCGTCGCAGGGACTTGCGAGATGGAGTGACAGATACGCTCGTCCAATCGAGTGAACATGATTAATTGGCTCAGGTCTCCCGTCAGTCGCCCTGAAAAACCAACGAAAGCTCTTAGGCTCAAGTTTCAACTGCAACACCCAGAGCCCGAAGGGCGTAGGATGT